>NZ_JAALEH010000070.1:0-30544 GCF_011058195.1 Rhodococcus sp. 14C212
ACCCACCGTCGTCCGTCCGCCCCCGCCGCCGATCCCACGGCGCCGTTGACGGCGCAGGTGATCCGCGTCGCCGGCGACGCATACGTCGGGCGCATCAGCCTGGTGCGGGTGTTCTCCGGAACGCTGCGCCCCGACACGACGATCCGGCTGGCCGGGTCCGCCGGCGACGACACCACCGAACGCGTGGCGACCCTCACCAGCCCGTTCGGCCGGCAACAGCGACCGGTGCCCGAGGCCGTCGCCGGCGATCTGGTGTGCATCGCCAAGCTCGTCACCGCCCAGCCCGGCGACACCCTCTCCGAACCGGGGGCGTCGACCCTGCTGGACCGCTGGCCGCTGCCCGAGCCGTTGTTGCCCGTGGCCGTCGAGGCCCACAGCCGCAGCGACGACGACAAGCTCTCGCAGGCCCTGTCCCGGCTGACCGCCGAGGACCCGGCGCTGCGTCTCGAGCAGAACCCCGACACCCACCAGCTGGTGCTGTGGTGCACGGGCGAGGCCCACGCCGAGGTCGTCCTCGACCGGCTGCGCACCCGCCACGGCGTGAACGTCGACGCCGTCCCGTACCGGGTGGCGCTGCGCGAGACGTTCGCGACCCCGGCCAAGGGCCACGGCCGGCTCGTCAAACAGTCCGGCGGCCACGGCCAGTACGCGGTGTGCGACGTCGAGGTCGAACCGCTGCCCATCGGCGGCGGCATCGAATTCGCCGAACGCGTCGTCGGCGGCGCCGTGCCCAGACAGTTCTTCCCGTCCGTCGAGAAGGGCGTGCGTGCGCAGGCCGACAAGGGTGTGGCCACCGGGAACCCGCTCATCGACGTCCGCGTCACCCTCGTCGACGGCAAGGCACACTCGGTGGACTCCTCCGACGCCGCGTTCCAGACCGCGGCCGGGCTGGCGCTGCGCGACGCCGCCACACACACCGAGGTCAAGCTGCTCGAACCCGTCGCCGCGGTGCGGGTGATCCTGCCCGAGGAGTACCTCGGCGCCGTCCTCGGCGACCTGTCCGCCCGGCGCGGCCGGGTCCTCGGCACCGAGAGCGCCGAGCCGGGCAGGACCCTGCTGCGCGCGGAGGTCCCCGAACTCGAACTCGCCCGCTACCCGGTCGATCTGCGGTCGCTCACCCAGGGCACCGCCGAGTTCGCCCGGATGCACCTGCGTTACGAGGCGATGCCCGCCGCGGTGGCGGCGCAGTTCACCGACGGCCAGGAGACGACCACGTCGAACGGCAAGTCCCGCAGCGGAAGCCGGTGACGCGTCCGGCGGCTCCTCAGTCCCGCAGCAGCAGCGACGCCAGTTCCGCCGGGCGGGCGAGGGCGGGCAGGTGCCCGCTGTCGATCACCTCGGGCTCCATGCCCAGCCGCTCGCGGGCGAGGCGCTGAATCAGCGGCAACGGGAACAACCGATCGTGGCGACCCGCGATCACCCGCACCGGCACGTCCGGCCAACGCTGCGCCCGCCACGCCGGCTCGAACGCCGTCTCCGACATGTCCGGCTGCTCGTGTGCGAACGCCTCGTCGACCACCTCGGCGGGTACGTCGTGGAAGAACAACTCGCGCGGATCCAGCGGCGCGTCCGGATCGCGGCCCTCGGCGACGTCCTGCGCGCGCTTCGCCTCGGCCTGCCCCACCGCCGACCACCACTGCCCCGGCGACTCGCCCGGCGCCGGAATCATCGGGGCCACCAGGATCAGGCCGTCGACGGGCAACCGCTCGGCGACGATCGCCGCGGTGAACGCGGACATCGACTGCGCCACCAGGGTCGGCGGCCGCGCGACGTCCCGGCCGGCCGCCACCACGACGTCCGCGTAGGCGTACTGGTCGGCGCCGGGATCGGTGTACGGCAGGTCGACCGGGACGACCTCGTGCCCACGCTCGCGCAGCAGCGGCACCACCCGCTGCCAGTACCACGAGTCCGAGCCGGCCCCCGGCAGCAGCACGAAGGTGCGGGTCACGGCGTCGGGCATCGGCGGCTCCCGGTCGGTGACGACACGGCCCGGTCAGTCCGGCGCCTCGTCGCCCGTCACGATCGGCTTCTGCTCCTCACGGTCCGAGACGCTGCCCTCGACACCCTCCTCCTCGCGCTCGCTCTCGACCCGCTTCTCCATGTCGTCCACCAGGTTCTCCAGGTCTTCCCCGGTGACCGGGGCGGGGCGATCGGTGGCCTCCACGGGCTCTTCGCGGTCATCGCGCTTTTCCGGACTTCCCACGGTGTGACGTCCTTTCGATGTCGGCCGGCCTCGGCCGGTTCGGCCCTCTCGCAGTACCCGCTCTCCCGCACCCCGAAACGGCGCGACGGCCGCCGGGCGCAGCTCACATCGTCGGAAAGGACTCCGCGGGGCGCTCCCCCTCGTCGTACACCGTCTCGGGCGAGCCGATGATCAGCGGATCCGGGGTGCGGACCACGCGCGGATCCTTGCCGGTGTAGTCGAAGCGGTGCAGCACCCACTTCATGGCCTCGATCCGCGAGCGCTTCTTGTCGTTCGCCCTGACGATGGTCCACGGCGCGTGCGGGGTGTCGGTGTAGAACAGCATCGCCTCCTTCGCCTCCGTGTACGCGTCCCACTTGTCGAGGCTTGCGAGGTCCGTCGGCGAGAGCTTCCACTGCTTGACCGGATCGGTGCTGCGCGCGACGAACCGCGCGTGCTGCTCCTCGCGGCCCACCGAGAACCAGAACTTGACCAGATGGATCCCCGACTGCACCAGCATCCGCTCGAATTCCGGTGCGGAGCGGGTGAATTCGCGATACTCGTTCGGGGTGCAGTATCCCATCACCCGCTCGACGCCGGCCCGGTTGTACCAGGACCGGTCCATCAGCACGATCTCCCCACCCGCCGGCAGGTGTTCGACGTAGCGCTGGAAGTACCACTGCGTGCGTTCGCGCTCGGTGGGCTTCTCGAGCGCCATCACCCGCGCGCCGCGGGGATTGAGGTGCTCGGTGAACCGCTTGATCGCCCCACCCTTGCCGGCCGCGTCGCGGCCCTCGAAGATGATGACGATCTTCTCGTCGTGCTCCTTGACCCAGGCCTGCAGCTTGAGCAGTTCGATCTGCAGCCTGCGTTTGCGGGCCTCGTACTGCCGCCGCGTCATCTTCGTGTCGTACGGATACCCGTGCCGCCACGGTTCGTCGACGTCGGCGACCTGGATCTTGCGGCCCGACTTGCGCAGCAGCTCGCCGATTTCGTCGATCTCCGGCGTGACGTCGATCTGGCCGTCCGACGCGAGTTCGAACGGTTCACCGTTCTCGTTCAACTCGTCCACTCCGTGAGATTACCGCCGGTACCCGCACATCGCGGTTCGATCGCGGGTGCAACCCACTGCACATTCGCCCGTTCCCGGCCCCACCCTGTAAGCTTCGGGTATCGATGGGCATCTCGCGTCGAGCCTCCCGCTCGGTGGGCCCCGATTGGAAGATCTTCCGGCTGATTCGCGGCCGACCAAGGAGCGTCCTGTGACGCACGCACCGCTGCCTCCACATCTCGGCACCAGCCGGGATGCGCCGGCACACGCGGGAACGCAACCGTTCCCCGAGCCGACGCGCACCCCGCGGCTGCTGCTGCGCCCTGCCGGGGCGCCCACGTCGTCCGTCGACGGCGCATGGTTCCCCTGGACCTCGAACATCACCTCGGAGCTGCACGACCTGATCTCGACGCTCGCCCCGAGGCTCGGGTCCGTCACACGGATCGCGTTCGAATGGAACGCGGTCAGCTCCGCCCAGCGCCGCATCGACGAGGTCGACGGCATCGAGATCACCGGTCCGATTCCCGGACAGCCGTCGAACCTGATGTATCTGTTCGGCGAGAACGACGCGCGGATCGCGCTGACGATCGTCGATCCCCACACCGATCCGGACCGCGCCTACGAGATCATGCGGACCGTCGCCGAGGCGCCCGGCGACCACTGACCCTTCTCTCCCCTATCGCTCCACAGAACAGGACACCATGCAGCCCCACGAGTACCCGATCTTCCTTCAGCCCGGCAAGCCCGCCGACCCGGACACCACCGCCGACCTCGAGGCGGACACCCGGCGTCACGAACCGTACGACTACTCCGGTCTCTTCTCCGCACCGAACTGAGCGTCCGCCGCCGCTTTCATGATCGAACTGCACGCGCTGCGCCGCTGCAGGGTTCACACTGAGGTCCGGTGATGTTCTCATCCTGCCGACCTTGGGAGTTGCGATGCGCCGTCTTTCGATCCTCGCCATGAGCGCATTCGTGGTGGTGGCCGCGGCCTGCGGCTCCGACACCGGCACCGAGGACGCCGCGACGACGACCACCCGCGCGCCCGACTCGGCCCAGGCCGAGAAGTTCCAGGCCGCGCTCGACGACGTGCGCAACGACTTCAAGTTCCCCGGCGTCGTCGCGCGGGTAATCACCGCCGACTACGAGTGGACCGGCAGTTCCGGGACCGCAGGCCAGGACTCCACAGAGCCCCCGACCGCCTCCGACCACACGCGCATCGGCAGCATCACCAAGACGTTCACCGTCACTGCGATTCTGCAGCTGATGCAGGACGGCAAGCTCTCCCTCGACGATCCCATCGGCAAGTACGTGCCGGGCCTGCCCAACGGCGACACCGCCACCCTGCGCCAGCTCGCCGACATGACCAGCGGCATCCCCAGCTACACCTTCGACGAGAACTTCCAGAACCAGCTCTTCGGTGACCCGACCAAGCCCTGGACTCCCGAGCAGCTGCTCGACATCGTGCGCGGCGACCCGCCGAACTTCGCGCCCGGCGAGAAGTGGGAGTACTCCAACTCCAACCTCATCGCCCTCGGCCTGGTCGTCGAGCAGGTCAGCGGGCAGAGCCTGGGTGACTACATCACCGAGAAGATCACCGTGCCCATCGGCATGAGTGAGACGTCGTTCCCCGACACCGACGAGATCCCCTCCCCGCACCTGAACGGCATCACCGAACAGGGACAGCCGGAGGGACAGACCACCGACGCCACCAACTGGGATCCCTCGTGGGCATGGGCTGCCGGGGCGATCATCTCCACCCTGGACGACCTGCAGATCTGGGCCAAGGCCATCGGCACCGGCGAGGGGCTCTACGACCAGCAGACCCAGGACGTGCGCATGTCGTCGTTCCTGTACGGCCTGCCGCCGAACACCGCGACCGCGGCGTACGGGCTCGGTCTCGGCGACGCCGACGGCTGGCTCAGCCACACCGGCGAGCTGCCCGGCTTCAACACCTACTTCGGCTACAACCAGGACACGCGCGACATCGTCCTCGTCGCGGTGAACAGCGACATCCCGAACGCCCAGAATCAGAACCCGGCACCCGCCGTGGTGCAGAAGCTGCAGGCCGCGCTCGCCGGCTCCTGAGGCCGTGGCGGCCCTCACGTCGCCCGGATCCGGCGTGATCGGTCGTTATGGTGGATCAGGTGACTGCCCCACTCCTCGCCGCCATACCCGCCGATGCCGCCGCCCCCACCGACGGCCTCGCCGGCTGGGCTCTGTCCCTCATGGACCGGCTCGGCGGCGTCGGAGCGGGCATCGCGATCGCGCTGGAGAACTTCTTCCCGCCGCTGCCCAGCGAGGTCATCCTGCCGCTGGCCGGGTTCGCCGCGAGCCTGGGCAGCTTCACCCTCTTCGGGGCGCTGTTCTGGACCACCCTCGGCTCGCTCGCCGGCGCCCTCGGGCTCTACGCGGCCGGACGCGGCATCGGCCCCGACCGGATCCGGCGGATCGTCGACCGGCTCCCCCTCGTGGACGTCGCAGACCTCGACCGCACCACCGCCTGGTTCGAACGGCACGGCGGCAAGGCCGTGTTCTTCGGCCGGATGGTCCCGCTGTTCCGCAGCCTGATCTCCATCCCCGCCGGCGTCACCCGCATGCCCGCGTGGCGGTTCGTGCTGTTCACGACCGCGGGCAGCCTCGTCTGGAACAGCATCTTCGTCTTCGCCGGCTACGGGCTGGGCGCGAACTGGTCGCGCGTCGAGCCGTACGCGTCGGTGTTCCAGAACATCGTGATCGGCGGCGTCGTCCTGTTCCTCGGGTACGCGGTCGTCAAGCGCGTCCGGAAGCGCCGCGCGCAGAGCGACGCGAGCTGACCACGACACTGCGCCCGGGCGGCGCGTTCAGAACATGACACCCGCGAACGGCGCCGACGCCGACGCGAACAGCTGCTCGACCACCGGCAGCGCCTCCGCGTCGTGCACCCGCACCAGCCCGGCGACCTCGAGCTGATGCCAGCGGGTCCCGCCGAGCAGCGTCGCGGCGAGCGGGGACGCGTCCACCTCGAGCTGTGCCGGCTCGTCGACGCGTTCCGCGCCCGACGCCGAGATCCGGTAGGTGCCGGAGTTCTCCGGCAGACGGTCGTCGACCACCGCCAACCGCACCTCACCGGGACCGGCGAACGTCCGCTCCCGCAACGCGGCGGGCACGTCCACGATCCGCAGCCACGTCTCGTCGCCGGCGCGGCGCAGCTGCACCGCGCGCGAGTCCGTCAACAACCACGGCAACGGGTCGTCCTGCGGCATCGCGGCGAAGACGAACGTGTCGACCAGATCCAGGTTCAGCAGGAACCGCAGCAGGCCCAGGTAGGCGGTGCGGGTCGGCGCGAAGAAGTCCTCGACGACGACCGTGCGCTCCCGGCTGCCGAACCAGGTGTCAGTGCCGATCGGCCGGTAACGGGCGAAGCCCGTTTCCGCTCCCGGCTCGCCGTGCACCGCGACGTACCGGGGTTCGCGGTCCCCGACGATCCGATGCTCCTGCGACCGCCACCACGGCGGGATGCGGTCGATGCTCCCAGGCCGCGACGACGGATTGTCGTCGGCGATCCGTGAGAGCAGGTCCCACGCGTCGTGCGGGTCGACGAGCCGCACCGGCCCGCCCTCCCCCACCGACGGACGCAGGACAGCCCGCCGCACGTCCAGTTCGACGGTGTGCGTCGTGGTCGCGATGCCGTAGCCGAAACGGCCGTAGATCGTCGCCTCGGAGGCCCGCAGCGACGTCACCACCTCGCCGCGGTCGCGGGCGTCGCCGAGCTGGTGCCGCATCAGCGCCGACAGCACGCCCCGCCGGGTGTGCGTGGGCAGCACCCCGACGTGCGTCACGGCGGCGTGCGGGACGCGGCGCCCGCCGGGCAGGATCATCCCACTCGACGCCGACTCCACCGTGCCCACCAACTGCCCGTCGACGAACGCGCCGAGCGTGCGGCCCTGCTCACGCTGCGTGAGGATCTGCCCCGGCTGGAGCGGATTCGGGGCGGGCATCCCGATCATCGCGGTACGGAACAGTTTCGCCGCCGACAGCAGCTCTGATTCGGTCTCGAGGACCCGGATCTCCGGCATTACCGCAGCATACGGGGATCGCGACGACGGGACCGCCCGGACGTGCCCTCCGCCCTGGCCCGCCGTTCATCGAAGCGCCGCCGCCGCCCCACCGAACAACAGAACACCGACCAGCAGCGACGGGCCCGCGACGCTGGAGATGGCCAACCCCATGCCGAATCGACGGACCGGCCCCCGGAACGCCGTCAGCAATCCCCCACCGACGAGTGGACCGAGGTACGGCCACGCGGCGTCGCCACCGGCAATGCCGAGAGGGACCGACGCCACGCACACCAGTCCGCACAGCGCCCCGACGAAGCTCTCCGGGCCGAACCAGTCGATGCGATTGGTCCACCACGACTCACGGGTCATCACGACAACCACCACACGACGCAGAGAACTACCGCGGCCCCACCGGTTCCGAACGCAATACCGCGGCGACGTTCGACGCGTGAGCGCGCCAGCACGGCAGCGACGGCAGCCATGACCGCGGCGACGACAACGAGGATCCACCCTTCCGGCGGGTTCGCCCGATAGTCGATCGTGCCGATCGCGGCGACGATCCCGACGAACAACGACGTTCCGCCGGCTGCGGCGAGCGGCAGGGACCACGTGGCGGCCTCCCAGAAGCCGATCCGATCGAGCCGTTGCGAGATCCCCGGCGGGAGGACCGGCCGAATCATCGGACGACCACCACGCGAAGCGGATCCTCCGTACCACCGAGCCTCGTGGGCTGATGCGGATCCGCATCCGGACGTGTCCCCGCCTCGTAAGGCGGCAACTGAGCGTACGCAGACCTGAAACGCTCGAACGCTTCCGTTCCGACCCCGATCGAATGATGGAACGGAAGGTTGATGAGCGGTCCGTATTCGCTGCCGCTGTCGGCAGGGTCGATCGTGACAGTTTCCGTACCGCCCATGGGCGTATCCCGATAGACCTCGAGGGCCGGGTAATCCGTGATCACACCGTCGACAGCAATTCCTTCCGCCCGCGGTGATACCACGATGTCACCGTTGACCGTATGCGTTGGCGTCGACACATCCGGAGCGAGAGGGCTTCTCGCGTGGTACTGGATCCGAACGGCACCGTCGGCCGACGCACGATCCACCGCCGAAGCGGCACCGGCCTCCGCAGTCCTTGCTGCAAGCAACCGGAGTTCTTTCCGGCACGACGAAAACGCTCTCCCCCATGCAGTTGCCCCCTGTGTCCCCTACCTGCCCGATGCACCTTACACAGAAGGACCGCCACTATTTGCGACTGCCGGATGACCCGATGCCGAGAACCTGACGGATCGCGCGGCAACGCTGACCGAGTCGGCAGACTCCCGGTCGTCCCGCCAATCAGTCGCCATCGTCTCGCGTTCGAGCAGTGGCGTTCCCATGCCGGCGACGCGCTACAGTACCCGGGCCGATGGACATCATGGGGGGATTTCATGGCCGGGGAACTTCGTCTGGATCCGCAAACGATCAATGAGATCGTCGCGATCTGTGACACCATGCTCGGAACGCTGAAAGACGCGGCTGAGAAGGCCGGCAACCTGACCGATGCGCCCAGCTTCGGTGGCTTCGCGTCGGCCGAGGCTCTCCGTGCCGGATTCGTGCGCAAGGCCCAGGGCGCACCTGAATCGCTCTACGAACGGCTCGAACAGTTCTATGTGGTGCTCGAGGACATGCGGGACCTGTTCGCCGCCGGTGGCGAGGGTTTCCTTGCCGCCGAGTACGACTGGGTGCAGCGTCTGCACGGCGCAAGTTCGGACGAGCAGTGACCGGCCGCCGCACCGCCGGTGGCCTGCTCGCTGTCGGGGTGCTCGCCGGCTGCGCGGTGCCTTCACACTCCGCCATCACTACGGGCGAGCCGCCGACCCCCGTGACCACCACGACACGCGTGCCGCGCCTGGTCGACGAATCCGACCGACCCCTCGTCGCCTTCGACCCCTGCCTCGACATTCCCGACGACGTGCTCACCGCCGCCGGCTACGACCCGAGAACCGAGGACAATGCGGACTTCGCCGCCACGCATTTCACGATGCTCGGCTGCTCCTACGACGGCATCGTGCACATCCCCGGAGTCCTGGCCAATTATGGCCTGTCCGTATTGTCCGCCAACTTCGACTTCGAGGAGGAGCGGCAGAAGGCCACCGGCAACGGTGACGACATGGTGCTCACGGAACTCGCCGGCCGGAGAGCACTGTTGAAGACCAATGCGTCCCTGCCGTACCGATGCGGCATGAGCGTCGAAACGTCTTATGGGGTGCTCATATTCGGTCGCATCCACTTTCGCGACCGGAACGTTCCCCTGCCCGAATCACAGTGGTGCGTCGGCCTGGAGGACACCGTCGGTCGGATCGTCGCGGTTCTCGACGACTTCGAATCGACATCGCGCTGAACGGCATTCGCATCCGCATGATTCAGGCAAAGAGCACCACCTTTGTGTCGGTGCCCCGCGCTACGGTCGATCACACTGGAGGAAACCACAGAGGAGGCGGCCAGTGAGCGACAGCACCGACGTCCCGGAGATCACCACCTGGGACGGAATGATCGACTGGCTCGTCGACTCGTTCACCGACAAGCCGACGGGTCTCGTCATCGATCTCGGGCCGAGCGGCTACGTCGTTCCGCGCGACCACGACGAGGACGACGACGAAGGCCCGGTGGTGTGCGCGCAGGTACACATGCTGGCAGACGGTGTGCTGATGGTCCGCCGCTCCCGGACCGTCCTCGGCCGGCTACGGCTGGACACTCACGCCGTGGACGGACTCGAGCTCGACCGGTGGTTCTTCGAGGGCCACTTCGACGACTGCACCGCTGGCTATCTCTTCACGCGCGACGTGGTTTTGGCTGCCGACGCGTGCGTTTCGTGGTTCCGCGACAGCCCGGACGCGCCCCCGCTCGACGAACTGGGATGCGAGTACGAGTTCCCCGACACGCTTCCGATCGGCACGTAGCCCCTAGTGTGATCCCCGCGGCTCGTTCCCGTCAGCTGTGTCGCTGTCCGAGCAGACGCTCGAGGCCCGTCTGCCCGACGATCGAGATCCTCTGCCCGAGCCGCAGGCGTTCCCGAACCGCGTACAGCTTGCGTCCCTCGAACTCGTTCAGTCCGTTGCGGACATCCCCTCGCACGAGCAGCGTGGTCGAGTCACCGACGGCATCCTGCACGTATCCGCCGGCGCGCCGAACCAGGTCCGCAGCCTCGTTCCGAGTCCACCTCTGGAGCTTGCCTGTGAAGACCACCCGATGGCCCTCCAATGACGCGGGGCCTCGCCCCGATCGCATGTTGACTTTCGCCAGCGTCGTCAATGCCTCACGTGCGTCGAGTGCGTCGACGTACTTCTTCGCCTTGGCGGCCGTCGCGTGCCAGATCCAGCACTTCAGATCGTCCGGCGCCGTCAGAGTTCGCAGTTGCTTCACGTCGCGTGCCGTCCAGATCTCGCCACTCAGCAGGGTGCACGCGAGAAGTCCCAGTTGGAACACGTCGTCGCCGGGGCCCCAGTTGTGGTGGACCCATACCGCGTCCGGAACGAAGTCCGGCGTGAAAGCGGTCACCTTCGCTTTGCGGGGATCGAGTGCCATCCGGGAAATACCGAAGTCGCCGAGGACGAGCCGTCCACCCCGGAGGAAGACGTTCTGGGGTGTGATGTCGCGGTGCGTGATGCCGACGTTGTGCATCGCCGCTGGCAATTTCAGTAGGGCACCGACCTCCGTGCGCACGCGCGACGGACTCCACCCGCGACCGTTCGCCTCGACGAGGTCGGCGACGGTTCCATCCGGCATGTATTCGAACACGAGCAGGTGCAGGCGCCGTCGCCCACCACGACCGGCCGCAACGACGAACGAGTCGTGCAGCGCGACGGCCCGGTCGTTGCCGTGGAGCAGTCGACCGAAGAATGCCTCCCCGTGCCAATCGTCGATGTTGTGACACACCTTGACGCACACTCTCCGGACCCGCCGACCCGAGTTCCGCGCGAGGCGGTAGGCCAGGTAGGTCTCACCGAATCCGCCCTCGCCGATCAGCTCGCAGAGCTCGTAGCGGATCCCGTCATCGTTGACCACAGATCCGCCGACCTCGAGTCGTCCCACCCCGCCTCCCGCCCGTCGGTCCCGACAGCGACGATATCGAAGGAAAGCGCCTGATCGTCTTGTCCCCGCGTCCGAGGAGCTTCGCCGGAGTGTGGATGGACAACCGGATCGAGCGAGCGCCCGGCTCGTCAGCGCATGCAGGTTTGCCTCAGTCACTCGACGACCACCGGCGTGTCCTATCCAGACCGGCGCTGCCTCCCCGGAAATTCGAAACGGCGATGCCCAGCGACCACACCCCCGAGGCCGCTGCGCTCCGCCCAGCGAGACACGCAAGAGTGCTTGGAGCGGTGAGCGGAAGACCGAGTAGTGAGCCCTACGTCATGCTGCTCGTTCGAACCAGCCGATCGCGAGGTCGGCGACCGCGGCTGGGGCGTCGTCGGTGATGAAATGCGCTGCGTCGTCGACGTAGGCGAACTCGACGCGATCGGCGTACCGCTCCGGATTGCGGCAGACACGCCCCAGCTGTTCGTTCCACGGGCGGTCCTGGCGGCCGAACACGACGAGGGTCGGCACCGTGAGCCGCCGACGTCGGTAGACCCCCCCGTGCCATGCGCACGGCTTTGGGCAGCACCATGCCGCGCAGGAGCGAACGCACTGCGCCGTCGATGTCAGGGCGGCGCATCGGGGCGAGGTGCGCTTCGACGGTTGCCTCCGACATCGGGCGGGCAACGTACGCCTGGGAGAAGGTTCCGCGCAGTGAGGCGCCCGGGCGGTGCCAGACCAACGCGGGCAGGTGCCGGAAGCCCGGCAGGACCTTCGGGCTGAACGTCATGAAGGCCGGGGGCACGGCGAGTTGCACTGCCGTGCGAACCCGCTCGGGGTGGTCGTAGGTCAGCTGCATCGCGGTGATGACACCCATGTCGTGGGCGACGAGGTGGGTGCGCTCGATGTGGAGGACGTCGAAGAGGGCGAGCAGGTCGCGGAGCCGGGTCTCGCGTTCGACACGCGGATCGTCGGCCACGGTCCAGCCGGCCCCGCGCAGGTCGGGGCAGACGACGCGGTAGCCGCTTGCGGCGATGACCGGAGCTATGGCGTGTCACTGCCACCAGTGCTCGGGAAATCCGTGCAACAGCACGACCGGCTCACCTTCGCCGATGGCGGCGACGTGAGTATGCAGGCCGGGCGTCTCCACGACGAGATGGTCGAAGCCGGACGCCTCGCGCAGCGGCGGCGACCAGGCCGAGGCGGGCGTGGGCACGGCGACCCCCTTCGCACGGTGGAGATACCACGTTCATAGTGGACCTCTCGGAAAGGGTGTGTCCATGCCGGCGGCTACCCGGGAGCGCAGACTCGAGGCGGCGGTGGAGTTGCTCGGCGCGGAGGGCGTACGCGCGTTGACCCATGCGCGGGTCGATACACGGGCAGGCCTCCCGCCCGGGTCGACCTCGAACTGGTTCCGCACCCGGTGGGCGCTCCTCGGCGGAATTGTCGACTGGATCGCAGAACGCGAGCGCGCCGACCTCGAGCCGGCCGCGATGCCTACGATCTCCTGAGTCGACGAGCTGATCGAGGGCAGCCGCCGAACAGCATTCACATCCGCTCCACCGCCCGTCAGCCGCGACAGCAATTCGCTGATTGCCGGCGCGGACGACTAACGGCAGCGCGGATCCCGCATGCGCCGGTATGACTGTGTGGCCTACCTTTCCGCCGCGGGCAGCAGATGCCCCATTCGCCGTCTCTTCGTCTCCAGGTACCGCACGTTCGTCGGGCGCTGCCGACGTGCAGCGGCACCCGGCCTGACACGACGATGCCGTTGTCCTCGAGGCCGGCGAGCCACCGAAGCAGATCCATAGGATCCACCGCGCGGACGGCCTACGCGAACTCAGCCGGCCGCACGCGGTGGCGGTGGAACGGTTCCGGCCGCCCCTGACCCTGTTCGCGGTCGACGCCCCCGAGCGTGACATGAGAATTGCGAAGCGGATGTTCAGGATGCGGCACGCGCGGTGACTGCCGAAATTGGAGGTCGGCCGCACTCAGCGCTCGCGTTGTTCCTGGGGCGATCAATTCCACTCACAAGCTACGCCGTCGTCGTCCCGATCGAGTTCGGGTCTATAGCCCGCCTGACCGCGCAAGAGCGGTGCAACGCCGGCATCGCGGGCAGCGTCGCAATTCTTGTAATAGGCGAACGATTCGGGCGCGGGCGGTGGTGGGGTGTACTCGGGCGTGTTCACCGGCGGTGCGGGCACGTACGTCGTAGTCTCCAACGGCATGTACAGGGGAGGCGACGGACTGACCACGGTGGTCGTCGGTACAGCGGTCGATGACGCGATCTCCGAGGGTGTGCGAGTTACCTCTGGGGCGGTCTGCTGTGTCGTGGCCGCCGAGGAGAGTTCACGAGTAGTCGTCGTGGATGACACTTGCGGCGGTTCTACGGAGCGGTCGGGATTCGAGCCGTTCACGGCGGCCAACACGCTTCCTCCGACAACGATGAATATGACGACACCGACCGCCACGAGCCCCCTGTTTGCACGTTGATTCGCTGAGGTCTTCCGCGTCCTCCGCTCTGGCACCGCCCCGGCCAACTTCGACAAGCGGACAAAGATCGCGGCACCGACAGACTTGGCGACTGCAAGTAGCAGTCTCCTGACCTGCTCCGCTTCAGGACGCTCCCAGGCCTTTATCGCCTGGTCTCGGGGGTCGGACGGCCGCTCACGACGAGACTCGGCCTTCTTCTGCAAAGGCGACGACGGAGGCGCCACCGTATCGGGCGCGCGGAGTCCTACCTTGTTGCGCTCAGTGACTCGACCGGCACGATCGATGTCAAACAGCTGGATCCGATGCGTTCTTGCATAGTCGACAGCCGTTGGTCCGTAGCCGTTGACCGCAAAGTACGCTCGCGCCTCGGCCGTACCGATATCGCGATCCATGTAGAAGCTCGACAGTTCGGATCGGCTGACGGGGGCGGCACGAACAGTTACCTTCGCAACCAACCCCGGCGCCCGAATACTCATGCGGCTCGATCCACCGCCGGCAGTAGGGACGAACCCGAGAGACCTCAGGTAGCGCTCAGCGATGGTTTTCGCCTCTGATGGAGTCATGCTCTCGGCCATTATGCCCTCGCCGGTCCTACTTCAAGATCATCGATGCGAAAGCGCATTCACGCTGATTCACTCACTGAAGTAATCGCTGGGTGCGAACAGGCTATTACGCACCGGCAGACGTACAACAGATGGGCGCAGGCACTCTCCCCTGGACCGCTTCACTAATGATCAACTGCGCCCAGTAACTGCGCTTACCTTCGGCAGTAGTGAAACGAATCGCGGTGTGTCAACGATCTAGTTTCTCGAACAAAGCACTACAACTGGCCTGGATGTGATGGAGTTGCATCCGGCGGGATAGAACTGCGAGGACGCGTGTACAGCGACACAGGGAAGCACAGGTGGCGTCTCCCCGCCCTCCACGACGAGGGCCGACGACAGTCGTGACACTTCTCGACCAGCTCCCCCATTTCTCCCAATACGACCCCGGCGCCGAAGGCGAGGGCAGTCTCGATCCGCTCGGCCTGGGCTCTGTCGCCGAGCGAATCGCGCACCACCTCGTTCCGGCCTTACGAGCACGTATGGCCCAACCGCGATTCGTGACTCTTGCAGGGGTAGGCGCGTTTGCTTGTCAGCAGCTTGTGGACGTGGTCTCGTCGGACGGCAAGACCAGGCCGGACATTGCCTTCGAGTGGATCCTCGTCGAAGCACTGGTACGCCACGCAGACCCAGACGCTATCCGCGGACTTCCCGGCATCCAGAAAGCACGGCGAGCACAAAGAGCCAAGGAAAGACTGGGCCCTTCGACATACCTGTCCGGACCTCGGGTATTCGGATTCACGGGAGTGTACAGGCCTTTTTCTGTCGCGTCGGAAGTGCTCACCAAGGAAGGGCTTCCGAGCGATGCTTCCTATCGCCTCGTCCGCGAATGGGAGATCGACCACGACGTACGGGGGTTCATCGACGGTGCCTATCGGTCGGATGGCGACAAGCTTCGTCGCGAGATCGAGCGTGAAGTACAGCGCGCGCTCGCCGCGAACCACAGCGTGGCGCCCCCGACCGGATGGTTGATGCGACGCCTCGCGGGGATTCTCGCGCCTGGTGGAGTTCGCGCACGGGAACGTGCCGAACTGAGAAACTTGGTAACCGCCACTGGGCACCCGATTCACGACGAGCTTGCCACGCTACTGCGTACCGACATGCCAGCGTCGGACGCATCCCAGCAGGTAGTTGCCGAGAATCTGCTGCCGCGCGCATCAGCACCTACACGAGTCGCCTTGGACGCTGCAATCAAGTTCGAACGGTGCGCTACTGCAATTGAATATGCGTATCGACGATTGCTCGCCTACGCCGCAAGCCTCGGCGGGGCTTTTTCCGTGGAGCAAGGCTGTGAAACCCCGCTCATCGCAGACACGGCTGCGCAGCTCGAGGAGCTTACCGCTCGGTCCGTCGAAGCGGTAGCTGCGCTCGATGAGCAGTTGGCGAGCGATGTCTCCCAGGTTCTGTCCCGCTTCGACCGCAAGCTCACCCCTTCGGAGTTCGTCACTTCATTGATCCTTCGACATCAAGAGGTGCAGGACGCGAAGCACAAGCGGATGTGGCTCGATCACCTCAACAACCGATGGGTTGTCCGACCACCCTACCGAAACCAGAGTCTGGAGCTCGACAACGCGTACTGGACCCATCCGATGCGGGTCAACACGCTCGCCACATTCGTTCGGGAGACCATGTGAAAGAGCAGACGAAGACCTCACCGTTACTCGACCATTGGCAGGCACCCACCGGTGCCGGTGAACCCGTCGCCGTGATTGCCACGACGTTCACCCTCGAACCCGAATTCTTCGAACGAAACTGCCTCGCCAGGTTTCTCGCGGTGGAGAGTGTCGACGAGGACACCGGCTCGGTCGATGATCTTGTTGCACGGCTCGAGCTCGAAGAGGGTTTGCGGTCGACGACCGTAACCGTGCTCGCCGATCGGCACACTCAGTCGGAACGATCGAGTCTTCGGTGGGATGTCCTCCACTGTCATGTCGACGGCGGACTTCTCCATTCCAAAGTGGTCGTACTCCTGTGGGAGCACGCAACCCGGGTCGTGATCGGTTCGGCGAATCTCACCGATGCCGGGTACCGCCGGAACATCGAAATGGCGCTGGCAGCAGATCTCGGACCTCGCTGTCTGTTTCCCGCGAACGTACTGCAGTCCCTCGCAGATGAGCTGCAGTCCTATCTCGAGCTCGTTCCCGGCCTCACCGATGACGTCCCAGCGCGACAACGTGCCGTCGCGCTGATCGATGAATTCCGAGGTCGTGTCGCCGCTCAATCAAGTACGTCGCCTTCCGTAGCGGTGGCGATCGCTCCCACCAATACGGCAGTTCGCCCTTTGGACGCCTTCGAGTCGGTATGGAAAGGCAGCCGGCCACTGGGGGCCACGCATGTCTCTGCATACTGGGATTCGACCTCGCCCACTGTTCTGACGACGGTCCGTGAGCTACTGACCGGACGTCCGCCATCGGCACGGCATCACGATGTTGCTGTCGTACTCGGCCCGACCGGTGAGACAACGTTCCCGCCACAGTTCCTTGCCGAGAAGTACGTGGACTCCGTTGTGCAGCTCGGACCCTTGGACGAGGAGATCAGGCGACTCCACGCCAAATGCCTCGTTCTGTACAGCAAGGCGTGGATCGCCCTGATGGTCGGCAGTTCCAATCACACCGAAGCAGGCCTGGGCCTCAAAGGACCTCGTCGTCACCGCGAACTCAATGTCTGGCTTGGCGCATCTCTGGACAGCAAAGAAGGTAAGGCTCTGTCAGGGTTGATCCCTCGCGGCAAGGAGCTCGCAGCGGATATCCCGTTCGAAGCTCCTGACGACGAAGATGAGGACGTCGGCGAGATCGTCGCACTGCCCGCATTTTTCGGGACCTGCCGCCTGAGCACTGATCATCAAGGCTGGAAGCTGACGATCTCGCTCACTTCGGAACCCGGTCCGGACAACTGGGAAATCCGAATTCCCTCGGGGACAACAATTCTCGATTCTGAGAAGTGGAATGCCGAGGGACGACCGGGTCGGTTCTCCTTCGCTGTGGGAGAGGATCAAATTCCGTTGTTTGTCGACGTTCAGTGGACAGGCAACACCTCGACATGGGCGGTACTCGTCGATGATCGTCATGCATTGCCCCCCGGATTCGGCCTTAAGGATCTGCTGTCCTCCCATCTGTTTGCTGCCCTCTCGTCGGGTCGATCGGTCACTCAGATCGTGCGAGAGCTGCAAGAACAGGGCATTGCGAAGGCTGGCGCCCCCGTCGCGGTCATCGATCCGCTGAAGCGCTTCGATTCGCTCAGTACCCTGATGCGACGCGGGCGGGCGCTCGGCGCGGCACTGACCGCTTTCGAGCGACGGCTCTCCCGCCCGGTGGTCACCACAGAGATGCTCGCAGCACGGTTGTCAGGACCACTGGGCCCGCGTTTTTTGGCGACGAAGGTCGTCAAGGATGCGGCAGCCGGTCACCTGAGCAGTGCAGAGGCGCTGTTCACCCTTGCAGAGGTTGCCCTGTCCGTCTCGCGAGTTCCGTGGTCGGCTGTATGTGCCCATATCGACCTTACCGATGGTCGTCGTCTCGTCCGCCAGGTACTCGACGATCTCGACCAGCTCCGCGCCGACATACTCGTTCGCGGAGGGGAAATAGCGGAGTACAGCGACAGCGCATCGAAGGAAGCACGGGCATGTCTGAACTTCTGAGCAAGCACCTCCGCCGCTCACTCGACAACCACTTCGCAGACGACTGGGAGAGGCAGCGACGGACCGCCGAGGACATCCTGAGACGACTCCAGACGCAAGAGGGCGTAATCCTCGCGGATCAGGTCGGAATGGGGAAAACCTACGTCGCACTCGCCGTCGCGGTCACCGAGATCTTGAGAAAGAACACGTCACAGCAGGTCGTTGCGTTCGTCCCCGCACGCGTTGCTCAGAAATGGGTGGACGAATGGAACAAGTTCCGTGAGGCATTACTCGAACCATCCGCTCGGAAAATCCGGTGTGTCGATGCCCCGATCCGAAGTGGAGAGGATTTCCTCAGGCTGCTCGACGACCCCGCGGATCGCCGCAAACATCTTGTAGTCGTTACTCACGGCGCCTTGACAACTTCGTTGAAGGATCGCTTCATTCAGCTCGCTTTGCTCTCCTATGCCGTCCGTAACCGACGCGGGGCGAGCGACGTACGCGCGCGTATTGCCAGGTGGTCGGAACAGTCCCATGGACTGATCCCGGACACTCGGTTCACTTCCGAGCGCGTCGCGCGGCTTCTGTCGACCCCGACGTCGACGTGGCAGAAGGAGTGGCTCGCCCTCACCGGCGAGGACCTCGGAGACGACCCCGTTCCACGTGCACTCGACGATGTCTCGAGCGAGCTCGATCTGGACGCTGTGTGGGAGGTAGTGCGAGAACTTCCTGCGCGGCGATCACTCGGATTGAAGAAGCGGTTGAAGGCGGCACGAACCGCACTGAACGATGCCACGCAACTCGTGTGGAAACAGGCTCTTACGCAGGCGAACATCCGGCTTCCGCTGCTCATCGTCGACGAGGCCCATGCGCTGAAGAACGACCACACGCGCATCAGTCGACTGTTCTCGCCACTTCCCGATCACCCGACCGACGGGGCCCTCTACGGGATCTTCGACCGAATTCTGCTCCTCACAGCGACGCCCTTCGAGCTGGGCCACAACGAGCTGGTCAATGTCCTGCGCCGACTCGAAGCGGTTCGCCCGGTCTCGCCGCGGCCTGCCAAGGCACTGGACCAACGGCTCGCAGGCTTGGGGAATGCACTGTACGACGCACAAGTGTCAGCGATTCGCTTCGACGAGTCGTGGTCGAAGATCACCGAGGAAGACTTGCCGGCATTCGATTCCTGGTCCCCGGACTCGACATCGGACACGTTGCTCGACGCCCATGTGGTGCGCGCTTGGAAGGATGCTCAGCTCACCGTTCGCGCACGACAGCACATGCACGACCACCTCCAGCCATGGCTGATCCGGCATCAACGGCCACACCGGCGCGACTATCTGTGCGGAGCTGCCATTCTTCCCGACGCCACGGACATCACCGGCGGACTTCCCATCCGTGACGAGGATGCGATGCCGTTTCTCCTCGCGGCACGCGCCCAGACAATCGCGTCCGAAGAAGGCGCCCCTCGTCCGTTGTTCGCCTACGGCATCGCATCGTCGTACGAGGCGTACCTTCGGCTGGAAACGGGCAGCAGTCCTCTCGACTCGGACACGGAAGAATCAGCAGACGAGACACCCACTCATTCGCCCTCAGATGCAGCCGATTGGTACCACCGGTACATCGCCGATGTCCTTGCGTCAGAGGATCGGCGGCGGCGACATCCCAAGGTGGAAGCGACGGTCGAACGAGCATCCGCACTGTGGATGGCCGGCGAGAAGTGCCTGATCTTCTGCTGGTACATCCGGACTACAGAGGCACTCCGCGATGCCCTGCGTCGACGAGTGGACGATCTGGTCGAGACTCGCGCAGCGGACCTGCTCGGTGTCCCACGCACGCAAGCTTTGACCGAGCTCAGCCGGACTTCCCGACGCCTGTTCGACTCCACCGGCACCTCGCACCGGACCATCCACGATCATCTGGTCAAGTTGTTCGACGCCGCGACGAATGACACCGACCTTGCAGAACAATTGGCAGCCATCGCGATCCGCAACCTGCGGACTCCGGCCAATCTCGTCCGGTACACCCACATCGCCCGTGAGATGGACAGCACGACGGTCCTCGATGGTCTCGCCGGCGCGAATCCGGCCGGGGTTGCTCTGCTCGATCGATGGACGGCCTTCACGGCTCGTCTTGCGTCTACGACAGACATCGAACGACAGAAGACATTATTGAATCTCGTTGGCGAGAACGATCGCTCGACAACGCAAGAGGGGCGCGGCGCGAGCCTCGCCCAGGTGCGCCGCGCGTACGGAGGTACGCGACGCGAAGATCGTGAACGACTGATCGCCGTCTTCAACACCCCCTTCGCACCGGACATCCTTGTAGCGAGCTCGGTGATGGGCGAAGGTATCGACCTGCACCACGAGTGCCGACACGTGATTCACCACGACCTGGACTGGAACCCCAGCAAGCTCGAACAACGTACCGGGCGCCTGGATCGGATCGGTTCGTATGCCGAGAGCGTGGGCGAGAAGATTCAGGTCTACGAGCCATATCTCGCTGGCACGCATGACGAAAAGATGTTCCGCGTCGTGAAGGACCGAGCAGCGTGGTTCGATGTCGTTATGGGTCGAGCCTCGAGTGCCGACGAAGGCGAAACGGATGCCGAGGAATCTCGTACGCCTCTTCACGACCGTATTCGGCGTGAACTCGTCATGGATCTGCGGAGTCCTACAATTTCCTGAACGAGATCCGACCGGTTCGTCTGAGTTGCAGTGTATTGCAGACGAACGAATTGAAGGTTTCACTTGCGCCTAGGCAGGCGCGAGTCATCCTTCCCCCGCGGGCAGCAGGTGCCCCATCCGCCGCCGCTTCGTCTCCAGGTACCGCACGTTCGCCGGCGCCCTGCCCACGTGCAGCGGCACCCGCCCCGACACGACGATGCCGTTGGCCTCGAGGCCGGAGATCTTGGCCGGGTTGTTGGTGAGCAGCCGCACCGACCGCACACCGAGGTCGTGCAGGATCGCGGCGGCGCCGCCGTATTCGCGGCCGTCGGCGGGTTCGTCGAGCTCGAGGTTGGCCTGCACGGTGTCCAGGCCCCCGTCCTGCAGGCGGTAGGCGGCGAGCTTCTTCAGCAGTCCGATGCCGCGGCCCTCGTGCCCGCGCAGGTACACCAGCACCCCGCCCTCGTGGGCGAGGCGCTCGAGCGCGGCGTCGAGCTGTGGGCCGCACTCGCAGCGCTGGGAGGCGAACGACTCCCCGGTCAGGCATTCGGAGTGCACCCGCACCAGCGCGCCGTCGCCGGGTTCGCCGGCGAGCAGCGCCAGATGCTCGGCGCCTGTGAGCCGATCCTGGTAGCCGACGGCGCGGAAGGTCCCGAACCGGGTCGGCATCACCGTCTCGGCGGCGCGGACGATCCGTCCCGTCGGCGCGACCGGAGCGGGCAGCGGGTGCGCGGCGCGGTAGGCGATCAGCTCCGCGACGGTGAGGACGGGGAGGTCGTGCCGGGCACCGAGGTCCTCGATGCCGGGCATGCGCATCATGGAGCCGTCGTCGGCGACGAGTTCGGCGATCACCCCGACCTGCGGCAGGCCGGCGAGCGCACACAGGTCGACGGCGGCCTCGGTGTGGCCGGGACGTTCGAGCACGCCGCCGGGCCGGGCGCGCAGCGGCAGGATGTGGCCGGGCCGGATCAGGTCCCGGGCAGTGGCGGTGGGGTCGGCGAGCACCCGCAGCGTGGTGGCGCGGTCGGCGGCGCTGATGCCGGTGCTCACCCCACGCGCGGCGTCGACGGTCACCGTGTACGCGGTCTGCTTCGGGTCCTGGTTGTCGGTCACCATCGCCGGCAGGTCCAGGGCGTCGGCGCGGGCGCCGGTCATCGGCGCGCACAGCAGGCCCGAGGTGTGCCGCACGGTCCACGCGATCCACTCCGGGGTCGCGTGGTGGGCGGCGAGGATCACGTCGCCCTCGTTCTCGCGGTCGGCGTCGTCGGCGACGAGGACGGGCCGCCCCGCGCGCAGTGCGGCCAGCGCCGCCTCGATCCGGCTCACGACGCCACCAGCCTGCGGAAGGCGCTGCGGTGGAACACGATCGGCTCCGTGCCGGAGTCGTCACAGTGCAGTTCGTGGACACGCAGCACGACGATGGCGTGGTCGCCTGCGGGGACCTGCTGTTCGATCGACACGTCCATCCGGACGCTACAGCCGGCGACGAACAGCGCTCCCCCGTCCCGGGTTTCGGTGTCGAGGCCGGCGAACCGGTCGCCGTCCTTGGCCGCGAGCCCCCGGGCGGCACCGTCGGAGTTCAGGACGCTGATGCCCAGTCGCGGCCGTGCCGCGAGCTTCGGCCAGGTGGTGGAGGTGTTCTGCACGCAGAACGCCACCAGCGGCGGATCCAACGACACCGGCACGAAGGTGCTGGCGGCCATGCCGAGGCGTTCGGTGCCGGTGTCGGCGCAGATCGCGACGACCCCGGACGGGACGTGGGCGAAGGCGCGGCGCAGCGCGGCGCCGTCGAGGGTCAGGGTGGTCATCGGGCCTCCGTCCGGAGAGAGGAACGCAGGACCGGCGCCCAGCGCTCGGCGTAGTCCGCGATCCGCGTGTCGGTGGTGTAGGTGGAGTCGAGCAGGTACAGACCCGGCGCCGGGGTGGTGGCGCCGAGTTCGACGAGCACCGGCTTGAGCAGCAGGTCGGGGGCCATGGCGTGGGCCGGGCCGGCGCCGAGCATGAGCGGCACGGCGGTGACGTCGCGCAGGCCGTCGCCGGTGGCGAACTGGTCGAGGAACAGCTTGAGGATGCCGGTGTAGGTGGCCTTGAACGTGGGGCTGGCGAAGACCACGAGGTCCGAGGCGGCGACGGTGTCCACCGCCGCCTTGACGGCATCGTCGCCCCAGCCGAGCAGGCCGGGTCCGAGGGTGATCACGTCGACGACGTGGTCGGGTGCGGAGCCGGTGAGTTCGGTGGCCAGGAGGGTGGCGGCGTCGAGGGTGCGGGAGCCGGGCTTGGGGTTGCCGGCGACGACGGTGGTCTTCATGGCGGGTGTCCTTCGGTCGGGCGCTCAGCGCGCGGATCGGGAGGCGGTGCGGCGACGGACCGCACCGGAGAGGGCGACGGCGACGACGAGGGCGCCGCCGTAGAACAGTTGCTGGACGAAGCTGGCGACGCCGAGCATCTGCAGGCCGACGACCCCGGCGACGAGGAAGTACACCGCGACGAGGGTGCCGAAGGCGTTGAAGCGGCCGGGCACGATCGCGGTGGCGCCGAGGAACGCGGCGGCGAACGCCGGCAGCATGAACGACTGCCCGGACGACGGGTCGGCGCCGCCGAGCATGCCGGCGTAGACGATGCCGGCCAGGGCCGCGACCAGCGCGGAGGTGACGAGCGCGCCGCCGCGGATGCGGTCGACGTGCAGGCCGCTCAGCCGGGCGACCTGCGGTCCGCGCCCGACGAACAGCAGCCGCCGCCCGATCGGCGTGTACTGGAAGATCACCGCGGTGAGCAGGACGAGAGCGAGGGCGTAGTAGAACTGCAGCGACACCCCGAACACGCGGGTGCCGATGGTCGCGTCGACGAGCGCGGCGTCGATGCCGGTGACCGAGGTGGAGTCGGAGATCCACTGCACCACGCCGAGGACGACGGTGCCGCTGCCGAGGGTCGCGATGAACGAGTCGATGTGCAGCCGGACGACGAGCACGGCGTTGACGACGCCGACGAACAGCGCGACGAGCACGGCGACGGCGATGGCCGGCAGCAGCGACCAGCCCTGCTGGACGTTGAGCACCGCGATGGTCATCGCGGCGAGGGACATGGTGGACACGGCCGAGAGGTCGAACTCGCCGGCGGTGAGCGGCACGATCAGCCCGAGGGCGAGGATGAGCAGCACGGCCTGGGAGCCGAGGATGTTCTGCAGGTTGTTCGCGGTCGGGTAGATCTCGGGGCGCAGCGCGCTGAAGACGAGCACGACGGCGACGAGGGCCAGCACGAGCGCGTACTTCTCGACCAGCGGGCCGAGCGCGACGCGCGGGCGGGCGGACTCGGCCACAGGGGCGGGGGTTTTCGTGGTGGTGGTCTTGTCGAGGGTGACGGACATCAGGCTTTCACTTCCTGTCGGGTCAGGCCGAGGACGCTGTCCGAGATGTGGTGCTTGGAAAGGTGGTCGCCGGTGAGTTCGGCGACGACGTGGCCGCGGGAGAAGACGAGGACGCGGTCGCACAGCACCGACAGCTGCTCGTAGTCGGAGCTGGCGACGACGATGCCCGCTCCCCCGCGCGCGGTCTCGCGGAGCATCTCGAAGATGCGGGCGCGGGCACCGATGTCCACGCCCTGGGTGGGTTCGGCAAGCAGCACCAGCGCCGGGTCGGTCTGAAGCCACTTGCCGAGCAGGGCCTTCTGCTGGTTGCCGCCGGAGAGGGAGCCGTAGACGGCCTGGGGGTCGCGGGGCCGCACGTCGCAGCGGTCGGCGAGGGAGGCGGCGACGGCCCTGAGCGCGCCCGGTTTCACCCAGCCCGCGCCGAGGATCGGCAGGGTGACGTTCTCGGCGACGGTCAGCTCGGGTGCGCTGCCCTCCACCTTGCGGTCCGGCGGCACGTACACGACCCGGCGGTCGAGCGCGTCGATCGGCGTGATCGTCTGCAGCACAACGGTGTCGGTGCCGATCGTCAACCGTCCCCCGCGGGCCGGGCGGGCCCCATAGACGGCGGGCAGCACGTCGTCGTAGCCGGAGCCGGCGATGCCGGTGAGCCCGACGATCTCGCCGGGGCGCACGTCGAAGCCGATCCCGTCGACGGTCGCGGTCTCGAGTTCCTCGATCCGGGCGAGCGGGGGCGCGTCGTCGAAGTCGCGGACGGGCCCGGCGACGCGGGGGTCGGCGGAGTCGAGGCTGCGGCCGACGATGAGGTCGATGAGCCTGGCGGCGGTGAGGTCGCGGGTGCGGTGGGTGCCCTGGGAGACGCCGTCGCGCAGGACGGTGACGCGGTCGGTGTGGTCGAGCACCTCGTCGAGGTCGTGGGAGACGAACAGGACCGCGGCCTTCTTGTCGGCGACGATCTCGCGGACGACGGAGAACAGCAGGTCGGTGCCCTCGCGGGGCAGGAACACGGTCGGCTCGTCGAGGACGAGGAGGGTGCGGCGGTCGCCGAGTTCCTCCACGGCCCGCAGGATCGCGACGAGCGCGCGGTCGGTCTCGCCGAGGCTCGACACCGGCGCGTCGGGGTCGACGTCCAGGCCGAAGCGGTCGAACAGCGCTCGGGCGGTGGACTTCTCGCGCCGCCAGGAGATCCACGGCCGCGAGCCGGCGACGACGGGCCCGATGCGCAGGTTCTCCACCACCGACAGGTCGGGCACGAGGGCGAGGTCCTGGTGGACGAAGCTGATGCCGAGTTCGCGGAAGCCGCCGGCCGGGACGGGCAGGGCCACGTCGCGGCCGCGGACCTGCAGGGCTGCGCCGGGGTCGGGGGCGTGGAACCCGGCGAGGACCTTGATGAGGGTGGACTTGCCGGAGCCGTTCTCACCGAGCAGGCCGTGCACCTCGCCGGCGTGGATCGTCAGGCCGACGTCCTTCAGGACGGTGTGGCTGCCGAAGGTCTTGGACAGGCCGACGATGTTGACGATGGGATCAGGGCTGCTCACTGGACCCCCACAAGGCCTCGTAGCCGGTGACGTAGGCGGTGCCGTAGCCCTTGTCGGGCTGCGGCGGGGTGCCGGTCTCGTCGATGTTGTCGGCGGTGATGAGCTTGAGCGGGGTCTGCTGCGCGCCGTTCGGGACGGGGTCGTAGCCGAGGAGCAGGCGGCCGGCCTGGTCCATGGTGGCCCAGGCGAGCCACGGGATGGATTCGCCGACGTTCATGGTGACGATGCCGTCGTCCTGCTGGATCTTCAGCACGGCGGGGGTGCCGTTGACGGAGGAGATCTCGACCTGGCCGGTCTTGCCGGCGGCCTTGATGCCGGACTGGGCGTAGAGCGACATCGAATCGTAGATGGGCAGGACGAAGTTGATGGTGGGGTCGGCGGAGAGGGCGGACTGCACCTCGGACTGGATTTTGGTGGCCCACTCGGCGACGGGCACGTTGACGATCTTGTATTCGCACCGGGGGCAGTACTGCGCGATCTCGTCCTCCATCGCCGCGACCTCGGCCTTGGCGGGCGGGACCTCGTTGGAGGTGATGATCAGGGCGTTGCCCTCGCCGTCGGTCCGATCGATCATCCAGTCGACGGTGAGGCGGTTGGCCTCGGCGAGCGGGGCGTCGGTGGTGGCGTCGACGAGGCCCTCGAGGCCGGCGGGCAGCGACTCGCCGCGCAGGATGGTGTGGGTGAGCAGGACGGGAATGTTTGCCGCGTCTGCCTTTTCGAGGGCGGGTTTGATGAGGGAGGCGTCGATGCCCTGAGAGAGGATGATCAGGTCGACCCGCTGGTTGACGGCCTGTTCGACGCCGGTGGCCCACTGGGCGGGCTGACCCTGGTTGGTGTATTCGATCCAGGTGGCGCCGTAGCGTTCGGCGACCTTCTTCGATTCCTCGTCGACGGCGACGTTGTAGGGGTTCTCGCTGTTGGTGGGGATCGCGAAGATCGTCTTGCCGGCGATGTTCCGCATCGGGAAGGGCTCGGCCTCGAGGGTGAACTCCGGGTCGGCCGCGTACTTCGCGAGCTGGGCGCGGGCGTACTCGATGCCGGCGGCGACGTCGGCATCGGAGACGTCGCCGCCGCCGGAGCCGGAACTGCTGCATGCGGCGAGACCGAGGGCGGCCGTGAGGGTGAGCGCGGCGATCGCGGCGCGGCCGGGAAGGGTGGGGCGCATGAATTCTCCTGGAGGGGGAGGAGGAGGTTCGACGAGAGGCGAGATTCGACGAGAGGCGGGGGGCGCGACGTTGCGGAGCCGGCCGATGCGGTCGATGACTTCGAATGTATCGGGTGCCGTGTTGCGACCGGCAACACCGTTGGTTCGTTCGTGTTAACTGCAGGCGGCTTCGCCGCCGGTGTGTCCTTTGGGCTGCTCAGGCAGCCCGAAGGACACACCGCTCAAGTACCCCTGGGCGCGCGACAGCGGCCAGACTTCGGCCATCTTCTGCTGCATGTCGAACAGGTTCGAGTGGTGGATGGCCGGATCCCGATCGCCCACGGCGTCTTCCACGACGATCGGGATGTAGCCGTGCTGCATCGCGTCGAGCGTCGTCGCGCGCACGCAGCCGCTCGTGGACAGGCCCGCGATAAGGACGGTGTCCACCCCGAGCGACGTCAGGTACGAATTCAGCGACGTGCCGAAGAACGCGCTCGCGTACTTCTTCGTCACGAGCAGCTCGGCGCACGTCGGCTCGAGGCCGTCGATGAGTTCCCCGTACGGGCTGCCCTCGCAGAACGCGACGAGCGTGCCCGACTTCTTGAAGAACACCCCGGCGTCGGCGCCGTCGGCGCGCAGCCGGACCTCGGTGATCACGACGGGGATGCCGGCGGCGCGGGCGTCGGTGAGCAGCGTGCGCAT
Source organism: Rhodococcus sp. 14C212 (assembly GCF_011058195.1). Classification (NCBI taxonomy): domain Bacteria; kingdom Bacillati; phylum Actinomycetota; class Actinomycetes; order Mycobacteriales; family Nocardiaceae; genus Rhodococcus; species Rhodococcus sp. 14C212. The sequence continues at coordinate 27,454 of NZ_JAALEH010000070.1, forward strand.
CGCCGCGATGTTCTCCTCCACCCCGGCGTAGAGCGGGCAGTCCGGGTCGATGTAGGCGCGGGCCGGGTCGACGACGATCAGGGCCGGGCGGGTGCCGGGCTCGAGTTCCCGCCCGAAGCCGGCGCGGGCGTAGTCGGCCGCCTGGGCGGTGCGGTCGGCGAGGGTCATGCGGATTCCTTCAGGGTCGTGACGGGTTCGAGGGGACGCACGGCGGCGGGCACGGCGACGTCCCGGCGCGGGAAGGCCAGGCACACCGCGACACCCGCGGCGGCGACGACGGTGAGCGCGAGTCCCACTGCGCGGACGTTGTCGACGAACCGCGCGAGTTCGGCGCTGCCGAGCGTGCCGAGGGTGCCGCCGTACGCGGCCTGCCGCGCGGTGGCGCTGAGCCCGACGGTCGCGACGGCCAGCGCCAGCGCGGTGCTGAGCAGGTAGCCGACGTTCTGCAGCGTCGAGCGCAGCCCGTTGGCGATCCCGCGACGTTCCGCGGGGGCGGTGAGCATCAGCGCGCTGGTGCTCGGCGTCATGAACAGGCCGGTGCCGCAGCCGAGGACGAACAGGAACGGCGCCATCGCCCCCAGCGAGCCGCCGTCCGGCGAGAACATCAGCGTGACGCCGAGCAGCCCGACGGCGTTGAGCGCCATGCCCGTTGCGGTCAGCGCGCGCGCGGTGAAGCGCAGCATGAGCGAGCCCGCGGCGGCGGCCGCGACGACGGTGCCCACCGCGACGGGCATCACCAGCAGCCCGGCCGCGACGGCCGAGATCCCGCCCACCGCCTGCCCGTACAGCGACACGAGCAGCGTCACCGCGTAGGTGGCGACGGCGTTGACGAGCACCGCGACGAGGACGAGCGCGATGCCGCGGTTGCGGAACAGCGTCAGATCCACCAGCGGGTGGGCGCGACGGGTCTGCACCGCCGCGAACACCGCGCCGAGCACGAGGCTCGCCGCGCCGCACGCCCACGGCAACCACCGCGACGACGTCACCCCCGGCGTCAGCGCCAGCACCACGGCGGTCAGCAACGCGGTCGACAGCACCGCGCCGGCCAGGTCGAACGGCTCACGCTCGACGCGACGGCGAGCCCCGCGCGGGATTACCAGCAGCGACGACGCGATCGCGAGCACCCCCACCGGCAGCACGACGACGAACAGCCCGCGCCAGCCGAACGCGGCCGTCGCGGCACCGCCGATCACCGGCCCGACGACCTGCGCGACGGCCGCGACGGTCGCGTTCCAGCCGAGGGCGCGGCCCAGGCTGTGCGGCGGGAACGTGTCGGTGAGCAGCGCCGTGTTGTTGGTGACGACGGCCGCCGCCCCGACGCCCTGCAGCACCCGCGCCGCGATCAGCCACCCGGCGGACGGCGCGAGCATGCACAGCCCGGTCGCGACCGTGAACACCGCCAGCCCCGCCAGATACAACGGGCGACGGCCGACGATGTCGGCGAGCCGGCCGAACACGAGGATCAGCGCGGTGGTGACGAGCATGTAGCCCAACAGGATCCACGTCGACTGCGCCGCCGAGGCACCCAGCTCGCGGGTGACGGTGGGCAGCGCGACGGTGAGGCCACTGATGCTGAGGAACACCGCGACCACGCCGATACTGGTGGCCGCGAACACCCGCCACGGATGCGGATGATGCCGGGCGGCAACGCTATCCATCGGCGCGACGCTCGTGGACGTCGGTGACGGTCTGCAGCACCTGCGCCAGGCGCAGGCACGTGTCGTCGGCCCACGGCCGGCCCACGATCTGCACGCCGACGGGCAGCCCGCCGACGAAACCGGCCGGGGCCATCACCGCGGGCAGGCCGAGGTAGTCGAACAGGCCGGTGTTGCGGCCCACGATCGACTGCATCGGGTGGCGCACGCCGTCGATCTCGACGGTGACATCCGACAACCGCGCAGCCGTCGCCCCGATGCCCGGCGTGACGAACGCGTCGATCCCGGCGGCGTCGAACACCTGCACCGTCGCACGCTGGGCGTCGGCACGGCGCCGCAGCGAACGCAGGTAGTCCACCGCCGACGGCACCAGCCCGCGCGCGATGCGTACCTGGGTGCCGATGTCGTACTGCGCGAACCGCCCCAGCGCGCCCTCCTGGTTGGCGGCGAGCTCGCAGGTGAGCACGATGGTGACGTCGTCGTGGAGGCGGTGGGCGTCGGGGATGTGGACGGGCACCACCTCGGCGCCCAGGCCCCGCAGCGCGGCGACGGCCGTATCCCATGCCGCCAGCACGCCCGCGTCGCACAGCTCGGTGAACCACGTGGTGGGGACGCCGAGCCGCACCCCGGCCAGCGACGGCGCACCGGACGCGCCGGGGTCGGCGAGGCCGGCCTGCACCTGTCGCGCCACCGCATCCGGGGCCGCGGTGGGATCGAGGCCGTCGGGTCCGGCGAGGACGTCGAGGATGACACGCAGGTCGGCGGCGGAGCGCGCCATCGGCCCGACGTGGTCGAGGGTCCACGACAGCGACGCGACACCGGTGCGCGGGACGAGGCCGTAGGTGGGCTTGATGCCGGTGAGGTTGCACAGGGCGCTGGGCACGCGGATCGAGCCGCCGGTGTCGGTGCCGAGCGCGAGCGGGACGAGGCGCGCGGCGAGGGCGCCGGCCGAGCCGGTGGACGACCCGCCGGTCCAGCGGCTGCGGTCCCACGGGTTGGTGACGGCGCCGTAGCGGGCGTTGTGCGGCGCGCCGCAGGCGAATTCGGTGGTCGCGGTGATCAGGACGGGGATGGCGCCGGCGGCCCGCAGCCGGGCGACGGCCGTCGCGTCGGTGCCGGCGATGCGGTCGCCGGTCGTGTGCGAGCCCGCGGTGACGGGCGCGCCGGCGACGTCGACGATGTCCTTGACGCCGAAGAAGACGCCCTCGAGCGGGCGGGCGGTGCCGTCGCGCCAGCGGCGGTCGGAGTCGGCGGCGGCCTCGTCGGCGCCGTCGACGACGGCGAGGATCGCCCCGCCCACGAGCGCCGGGTCGGCCCAGCGGGCGCGCAGCGCGGCAAGCACCGCGGTGGGCGTGGTGGTGCCGGCGGCGTAGGCGGCGAGCAGATCGAGCACGCCGAAGTCGTGCAGCGCCGTGCCGGTGCGCGGGGTGTATTCC
>NZ_JAALEH010000071.1:0-29227 GCF_011058195.1 Rhodococcus sp. 14C212
CCCGCCGCCCTGCGGCCTCGGCGAGAACCGAGGCAGCAGCGGTTCGGCGATCTCCCACAACGCATCCGGCACCAACCGAGTAGACAACGCATCGACCACGACATGCATCATGCCGTACACAGGATCTGATCCATACAAGACACGCTCTTAGGCGCCGCCGGAATCCGCGCCCAAGCACAATGTCCAACGTCCCTGTCGGTCGCAGCGGCACCACTCTCCACGAACTTCTACCGGAGGAAGTACCACGACCGGGTCTGCGGGTGTCAGAAAGGGTTGTGCCCGTATGCTGTTGCCACAGGCTCGAGCGGATCCAGGCGGCCTGACAAGGCGTCTTGCGCGATGGCGCGTCCGATGGACAACCGCTGGATTTCCGAGGAGCCTTCGTAGATCTCGGTGACTCGTTGATCGCGGTAGAGACGCTCGACGGGATTCGGCTTGCAATAGCCGTCCCCGCCGAAGACCTGTACCGCGACATCGACTGCTTCACCGGCGACTTCGGTTGCGTAGAGCTTGGCCATCGAAGCGAGTGATCGCGTTCGCGGGGAATCGGCGCCTGCGTTGGCTGCCTCCCAGGTCAGAGTGCGCGCCGCGTTCAGCTTCGTGGCAACATCGGCAAGCTTGAACGAGATACCCTGATTTTCGATGATCGGCTGTCCGAAGGTGTGCCTGCGGGTGGCTTCGCGAGCGGCGTGTTCGAAGGCGGCCGTGGCGATCCCAATGCCCTGCGCGGCAATCATGACTCGTCCGCTGTTCAGGGTCGACAACGCAATTCGTAAGCCGTCACCGAGTTTTCCGAGCAGCCGATCTGCCGGGACCAGCGTGTTCATCTGAAGATTGGATGTTCGCGATCCCCGCAGACCCATGCGGTCCGCAAACTTGGTGACTTCGGTACCGTCGTCGTCGAGATTCGTCATGATGGCGCTGATGCCTTGACGGCCCGCATGCGGATCGGTGCGGACGAAGGCGATGTAGTGATGAGAGGCGCCGCCGTTTCCGATAAAGATTTTCTCGCCTTGTAGGTGCCATTGGTCACCTTCCAGGGTCGCGTTGGCAGAGACGGCAGCGGGATCGCTGCCGGCTCCGCGCTCGGTGAGCGCGAAACTCACTGCGCGACCTCGCTGGATCTCCCCCAGATAGAACTCCTTTTGGGTCTCCGTTCCATTCGCGATGATGGACGTGGCACCCATGGAGTAGATGGCGAAAATCGCGCTGGTGGAAGCGCATCCGCGAGCCAACTCGGCCATCACCGAGGCACCGACCGCCAGTGATGCACCTTGACCGCCGTAGTCCTTGGGGATCATCAGCCCGGCGATGCCGCTGTCGACCAGTTTCTGCACGTTTTCCCACGGATAGCGCTGATCGCGGTCGATTTCGCTGGCCAACTTCGCGAAGTGTGTGGCGTTGAGATCCCGGGCGATCTCCACCCATCGCCTGCCCTCGTCGTCAAGTGGCGGTTCCCAAACGATCGACATCAGGACTCCTGCGTTGCTAGTAGTTCAGACCGGCCACGGAAGCCGCTTGTCGGGTGCGGATCGGGCCGTGGCCGAGATAGGGGATCGGCCGAGCACTGTCCTGCGATATTGACATCATACTGAGTAGAATGTCAATATCTGGCCGAGCCAATTCGTTTCTTTCAGAGGAGGTTCGGTGTCCCAGGAGACCCGGCCCGCAGTCCGTTGGGAGCGTGATTCGAACGGTGTTGTCACGCTCACGCTCGATGATCCGACGCAACCCGTCAACACGCTCAACGATCATTTCGTACACGCTTTCGCGGAAGCGATAGACCATCTTGAGTCCGAACGCGACTCCATCAGTGGGGTCATTGTGCGTTCGGCGAAGTCGTCGTTCTTGGCCGGAGGAGATCTGAAGCGCTTGGTCCGGGTCGCTGACCGGGACGATTTCCTTACCGACCTCCAAATCCGCAAGGCGCGCCTCAGACGACTCGAGAGATTTGGTCGGCCGGTGGTCGCAATGCTGGAGGGATCTGCCCTCGGCGGCGGACTGGAGCTCGCACTTGCATGCCATCACCGCGTGGCGGTTCGGAATCCCAAAACGCGGATCGGTCTGCCGGAGGCAACACTCGGCCTTCTCCCCGGAAGCGGCGGACTGGTGCGGACTACCCGGATGCTCGGGGGCGCTACGGCACTCCCGCTGATCCTGAGCGGAATCCGTCTCGACGTCGACGAGGCATGCACGCTCGGGTTGGTGGATGCCGTCTTCGATCGACCCGAACAAGCCGAAACGGCCGCTCGCGCCTGGATCCGATCCCACCCACAGGTGTCTCAACCGTGGGACGTGGACGCACCGCCGGCTGTTGCTCCTCCGGCCGGAGACGTCGCCCAACGGCTCCGCAACATCCAGATCTTCGAGCCGGATGCTGTGCTTGCACCGGCGGTTGCCACGATTCGTCGTTTGGTCGCTGAGAGTTCGGAACAGCCGTTCGACGAAATGTTGAACCTCGAGAGTGAAGGGCTCGCGGATCTCGTCGTAGGCGCGGCAGCAAAACGTACGATCGCCACCGTCTTCCTGGACACCGTTGGTATGCGAAGACGCTTGGCTGACAAATCCGCACCGCCCATCGCTCCTCCATGGACGGTCTTCGCTCGCGACGAAGCTACTGCGGAGCGGTGTAGGCGTGCGGGTATCGACAGGGTCACGACCTTGCTGAGCAGCAAACCGTCTCCTGATACGGCGGGGGCGGTACTGGAGGTGGTTTGTCACAGTGCCACGTGGTCCGGAGATTCGGACGGGTTGCTCCGGCTCTTCCCGGATCGACTCGGCGATGGCGGTCACGTGGTGGAGATGGCTGCGCCCATAGAGATCTTCGACGCATTTGCACCGACCCTAGTTCGAGCAGGAATTCTGCCTTTTCTGGTGTCCACTGAGGGGCAGGGGATGCGCGCCCTTCTAGAGGCGGCTGCCGTCACCGCCGAGGAGCAACTCCAGGCCGACGGATTCTCCACAGAAGACGTCGTGCTGGCGCGCAAGGCTGTCGGGATGGCAATGTCGTCAGTACTTCGTGCTCAGCGCGCAAGTGCCCGACACGTCGCCGCCGGTACACAGATAGTGGATGCCGTAGCCTCTGCCGCTGAGCGCGCCGCTGCACAAGGAATCCTGTGCAATCCCCAGGATTTGGATGTTGCCTCAGTCCGGTTGGGTGGACTCCCTGCATGGACCGGAGGAGCGGGTCTATGGCGAGCTCTTCGAACAGGCACAGACAATTCAGCTGAGCATGCGCGTTGAGGCGATGGCTCAACTGAACCGGCTTCGCGGTCTGTTGAGCGGCCCGTCATCCGGAACGGCGTGAGCCGAGATCAGCAAGAGAGATACAGATGCGAGGAGGCGACTGTTAGATGGACATGCGAGACAACCTGGCACTTGTAAGCGGAGGTGCGTCCGGGCTCGGCCTGGCGACTGTGCGCGCAGTTGTAAAGGGTGCCGGGCGAGCCGTCATATTCGACCTGCCCTCTTCGGACGGGGAGCGAGTGGCGGACGAACTCGGCCCCGGGGTCGACTTCGTACCGGGTGATGTCACCAATGCCGATGACGTCGAGGCGGCGGTCGCGTTTGCACGCGAACGAGGAGAACTGCGCCTCCTCGTCCACACGGCGGGTGTCGGCGGTCCACTACGAATCCTCGACAAGAGCGGCGGGCCCGGAGACCTGGCTGCCTTCGAGAGGATCATGAGGGTCAACCTTCTGGGAACTTTCAATGTACTGCGGCATTCTGCGGCAGCGATGGCCGCACTCGAGCCGGTGAACGGCGAGCGAGGAATCTGTGTTCTGACGTCTTCGATCGCGGCATACGACGGTCGAATCGGGCAGGTCCACTATGCGGCTTCGAAGAGCGGGATCGTGGGCATGACGCTGCCGGCTGCGCGCGACCTTGCGAGCAAGTTGATTCGCGTGTGCACTATCGCACCCGGCACTTTCGACACCCCGCTCCTTGCAAGGCTCAGTGAGGAGGTACGTGCCGGGCTTGCGGCGGAGATACCTCATCCGAGTCGGTTGGGCACCGCAGACGAGTACGCTCAGCTCGCCCTCCACGTCGCAGCGAATCAGATGCTGAACGGCGAGATCATCCGTCTTGACGGAGCACTCCGGATGTCGGCTCGATAGTCCGACGAATGATAGGCAGACCAGAGGAGCCATAATGCGTGAAGCAGTCATCGTCGACGCTGTCCGAACCCCGATCGGCCGCCGTGGGGGAGTGTTATCAGGGCATCACCCTGTCAATTTGGGGGCCCATGTACTCACCCAGTTGCTCGAACGCACGGGGGTGGGGGCGAACATGGTCGAGGACGTCGTCTGGGGTTGTGTGACCACAGTCGGCGAACAGTCCTCGAACATGGGTCGGTGGACGGCCCTTGCCGCGGGTTGGCCGGACTCGGTTCCTGGCGTGACTGTCGACCGAGCCTGCGGCTCCTCTCAACAAGCCATCCACTTTGCAGCGGCTGCGGTTGTCGCCGGTCAATACGACGTGGTGGTTGCAGGTGGGGTCGAGTCGATGTCGCGGGTACCGATGGGCTCCTCCCGTCTTGGTCCCGGCTCACCTCGAGGTCCGTTGATCACTGAGCGGTATGGCGACACAGAATTCTCCCAAGGCACTGCCGCCGAGATCGTTGCCGGCAAGTGGAATCTGAGTCGGCGGCAGGTGGACGAATTCAGCCTCGAATCCCACGCGCGCGCTCTTCGCGCGACTCGAGATGGTCGGTTCGATTCCCAGATCGCCCCGCTTCGTGAGTCGGGCGCCGGCCCCGAGGTAGATGCCGACGAGGGAATTCGGGACTCGGGCGACCTCGAGTCGATGGCGAGACTACGCACGGTGTTCTCTGAAGACGGTGTTGTCACTGCCGGAAACTCCTCCCAGCTCTCCGACGGAGCTGCGGCGGTCATGATCATGACACGTGAAAAGGCAGAGGAGCTGGGGTGTCGTCCTCTGGCACGGTTCCACAGCTTTGCCGTGACTGGGGTCGACCCTGTACTCATGCTCACCGGACCGATCGGTGCGACGAAGAAGGTGCTCGAGCGGGCGGGATTGTCTCTATCCGACATCGGAGCTTTCGAGGTGAACGAAGCTTTCGCAACGGTAACGCTTGCGTGGCTGGCAGAGACCGGCGCGGATGCTCGATTGCTCAACCCGAACGGTGGAGCAATCGCATTGGGGCACCCACTCGGCTGTTCTGGCGCTCGACTCACCACAACTCTGCTTCATCACATGCTGGCCAAAGGCATCAGGTACGGATTGCAGACTGTCTGCGAGGCGGGCGGGATGGCAAATGCACTCATCCTCGAACTGCTCACCGACGGGTCTTCCTGATCGAGTCGAAGATCTCCGGCCCCTCAACGGTCGACGTGAGGCTGCGGCACGAGCGCTGAAGGAATAGACAAGATGTAGTCGATAGTGTCCCCCTTCCTTGTCCGGAGACCGTAGGTCGTCGATCTCCGACAACCGCGACCTACGAGACGCCACTGCCCACAACCAAAGATGGTGCCACGAAGGAGAATCCACTGTGAAGACTGGCATCAAGATATACAACACTGATGAAACCATCCCACCTCTGGAACTTGCCCGCATGGTCGAGGACCACGGCATCGAATCGATCTGGATGCCGGACCACTCCCACGTGCCAGTCGCGTCACGGGTGTCTGCCGAACAAGAAGTTGCGTACGGCGGCGATGCCGCTGAGCGAGCGCGACGTTTCGCCCGGTCGCCGGTGCCGGGGGGACTGCCACGGGAGTATTACCGCAACTACGACCAGCTGATCACGACTGCAATGATGGGTGCTGTTACTTCGACGCTCCTGCTGGGCACGGGCATCTGTCTCGTCGTACAACGTGATCCGATCATCCTGGCAAAAGAGGTCGCTACCATCGACCGCTTGACCGGTGGACGCTTTCTGTTCGGAGTCGGTGCGGGAGCAGCATGGAACGCAGCGGAACTCGAGAACCACGGAGTCAACCTTAAGACCCGAACGGGGCTCATGCTGGAACGAATCGACGCCATGAAACAGATCTGGGGACAGGAACGAGCGGAGTATCACGGCAAGCAGGTCGACTTTGAACCGATCTTTCAGTGGCCGAAGCCTGTTCAGCAGCCACATCCACCCATCCTTATGGGCGGAATGGGACCCACCGTGCTCGACCGAACATTGAGTCACGCCGATGCCTGGTTCCCTGGACACAGTGACGACACATTTGACAGTTTGAGGGACCGTATCGAGGAACTGCGCGAACGCGCGGCGGCTCTAGACAAGGCAGTGGAAGTCACTCTCAACTTGGGTCGGATCGACTTCGTCGACCGCTATGTTGACCTCGGTCTGGACCGAGTCGTCTATACGCTGCCTCCCACACTGAGTGAGCGCGAAACGAGGGAGTTCGTGAGCACCCTGGGACGGATCGCTCAGGAGGTGGAACATACGAATCCGGCGCCTGCCTGAGGCCCCTCGCTGATCGGGGACATATCGAGGTCGGGAAGTTGCGCTGAGCAACAAGCATCGCATCGAACTTCCCCATAGACGCCTAGCGCCTGGGTGAACCGACCCAGTTTCTAACGGCTGTGTCCACACGACAGTCGACTCCGCGGCGGAGGCCCACCTCGATATTCGCTTGCCAGCTGACGTCTCCGGCTCGCGCTGATACTCGAAGTGGACCCCCGCCCCGGTGACTGATCATCTGTGTCTCGTCAGTCGCGCAGTCCGGCGCTGCGCATCAACGGGAAGATCTGCTCGTTCATGCGATCGAGCCCTTCGTCGTAGTCGACGAGTCCGACGCAGGTGCCACTGATGCCCGCGTCCTTCAGTTTCTGAAGTCCATCGACGATCATCTCGGGCGTGCCGACAAGGGGAACGAGGCCGGCGCGGAAGAAGGTCTTAACGGATTCGTCCTGCTTGTAGTCGTCCGACTGCTTGTAAGCATCCCAGTCGAAGCTGCGGCCGCCTCCATCCCGGACAATGTGCTGGTAACGGAGGGCGCTCTCCCAATCGCCCTTCTCCTCGATGTACTTTACGTAATCGTTTGCCTCCTTCTCGGTGTCCTTACAGATGATGTGCACACCCGACCACAGGCCGAGATCGGGCCGGCCTGCCTCGTCTGCGTTTCGACGCAATTTCGACACGGCCCCTGCGCTGCGCTCAATATTCGGGATTGCAGCGAACAGGATATTGGCGTGATCGAAGGCGAACTTCTGACCGGCGGGGCTTGCGCCCGCGCTCATGACTATCGGACCGGGCGACTGCACCGGCTTGGGGTATGACTGCGCACCCTCGAGGTGGAAGAACTCTCCGTCGAAGTCGAATGCGTACTTCTCGCCTTCCTCAGCCCAGAGCCGCTCTACGATAGTCATCCACTCATCTGCGAGATCGTAGCGCCTGTCGTGTTCAGCGATCTCCACGCCGAACATCTTGAATTCTGGTTTGAAATAGCCGGCCGTGGCGTTGAGTCCCATTCGGCCCCCGCTGATGTGGTCGACCGTTGCAATCATTTTCGCCGCCATCACGGGGTGGATGAATGGAATGAGGCACGTCGCGAAGATCTGGATGTTCTGGGTTGCTGATGCTAAGCCCGCCGCCCAGGTGAACGTCTCGTACTGCCGCCCCCACGGGCGATCCGGTCCCGAAAGCCCCTGCCAGCGCGCGATCGGGATGAATCCGTCGACACCGTACCGATCTGCCTTCTGGGCGAGGTCTTGGATCTCACCCCAGTTCCCGAGTTTGATTGTGTTCTCGGCGAGGTTCAGGCCGCCCTGCCCCGTCGTCACGTTCGCCCCGAAAATCGCGACCTTGAATTTGGTCGGGTCGGCGATGATGGGCCGCTGGTCGCGTTCGACCGTGTGATCGGCGACGAAGTCCCGGTCGACGGAGAGGGGGGCGGAGCTGTCGTGTGTTGTGGTCGTCATGATCGTTGCTTGCCTTCCTTGCGAGTTTGGTTGAGATGTTCAAGGTGAGCGATTCGACGTTCGGCGCCCTGTTGCCTGAGCGCGTATCAGATCTGCGATGCCTCGTCCAGGACATGCCAGGATCGGTTCTAGTAGACGAGTGGCTTTCCGGCTCTGCATTATCGGACAGGCGCAGGCATTTTGTGCCCAAGACGTGACCATTGCGAAGTGTCTGGGAAGCAGCCGATTCCTCTGATCGCAGAGAGTTTGCGATGTTCACATGCTCCGTAACCATGGAGATGCACAACGACCGTGTCTGCACGACGAATGGTCGGGTTGCAGGGCTAGAGCCCGGAAAGCGAGTACGCCTGAATATCGGATGCACACTGGCGGAACACCAGAGGTTCTGGCTGGACCCACCGGTCCGGGACCAGCATCCGCTGTGACGGCAGTTGCGCCACCCGGACGATTGCGGAACGCACACTGTGAATTCACAGCTGTAACAGGTGGTTCCACGAGTTGCATCCTCCTGGGGAAGGGAACGCATGGTAGAGGCATCCCGAACGTCAACAGTGTTCACGGTCTTGTCCTTTCAAATCATCGCCTCAGCTTGTCCTGCGGGCCCTCGTGCAGGATCAAGTTAGAAGTAAGCGGCGGCGAACTGGCACGGGATTGAACGCCAGAATGATGGGAAAGTGCGACCAAGCGTGTATCATGTGCCGAAGTGGCGGCGTCTGCCGGGTCTTTGGCATACTTTGCTACTGAACCTTACATCCGAGCGCTCCCGGATCGACTTCAGCGCTTCGAGTGGGCAGGTGAAAGGAGTGGGTTATATCCAAGGACTGTTGGGCAGGAGGCCCGGGGCACTCATGGTCGCCAATTTGCCTCTGCCAAGGCAGTGCGGAGACATCTTTCTGTTGAAGTTCTATAAACGGCGGAGTATCGAACCCGCCCTGAGGAAAGCAAGCTGCGGTGAAATTAACGTCATATCACAATCTGCGGGTGCCGAACTTCAGTGTTCACGCATTGCGGGGGATACTCGAGCGCGCGAATCTCGACTGGCGAGGTGCACTCGCGAATGCCGACATAGACATCGACGCTGTGAACCGTCTGGGAGGCACTATTCCTGCAAGAAAGGAACTTGCTTTCCAGCTTCAATTCGCTGCACTCACGAGAGATCGTGTTGATCTCTGGATCGAAGCCGCACGAACTTACACGCTGTCTTCGATGGGTGAGCACGGAATGGCTATCCTCGCGGCACCCACTGTTGAGGCATGGGTAGAGCTTGTATGCACAACAGACATAGGTTACGGACTTCACGAAATCGGTCCTCTTCGGGCACCGGACCTCTCGGTGGCGGGGATCGAACTCATCTACCGCGGTGTGCCGGAAGCGTTGGTGCCGTATGGTATCCACCGCGACGTGGTGTGGATCGTTCGAACCCTCTCGATGCTGTACGGCAAGCCTTTCCCCGTCACGTATGTAGAATTCCCTCCAGCAGGAATATCTCCTGAGATTTCGACATACTTGCCCTCCGAGGTCACCTGCGGCTCCGAAGCGCTGCGTATATGGTGGGACCCCGCTGCATCAACCTGCGAACTTCCCTTCGGAAACGCTTTTCAGTATGAAACATGGGCCAAAGCGGAGAACCGGATTATCGACGCTCTCATATCCAGTGGTGACTGGCCCGCTACCGTAGCGAAGGCGATGAGGGATGCACCCCAGCTCAACCGCAACCTGGAAAATGTCGCCGCAGCGTTGCACACCTCCCCACGAACCCTCCAGCGCAAGCTGGCACTCGTAGGCAGTACCTTCGCTCAAATACGTGACCAGACCCTGACCGACCTAGCCTCTGAGATGCTCTCGAATACAGGACACTCCATAGGTCGAATATCCCGAGAACTCGGATACACGGACCCGGCCAGTTTCACCATCGCCTTCAAACGGTGGAAAGGCGTGCCGCCGACGGCGTACCGTGAGGCTGCTCGATACGAAAAGACCAACAGTTCCGACGAATAACTTCTGCCGTATCCAGCCAGGGGGACCGATGTAGGTGGGGTTGCTTCCGGAGTGGACACGTGAGAATGGACCGGGAGGCACAGGAAGGGATGTCGAGGTGGACATCAGCGACGTATCGGGGGGATGCTGTGGCGTCGTACCGGATAGCGGACGATCTCCTCACCTGTGCGGCAGTGGCCGCGGATCTGGGGAGTAGCGAGGAGACTCTGCGGGCCTGGGCCCAAGGACACTGCTCGTTCTTCCAGCTGAGGCAGTTGAGACGATCTGAGGGGAGGGGACTGGGCTCTCACTCGCCCATGAACGTGAGTCGCCGGCAGGAGCGGGGTCCTTGTTGCGTCCCGGCTCTGGCGGAAGGTCTCATCGCACGGAATGATGAACTTCATTGGAGCGCCGAGGAAGTATTCGGAGGACCTGTCGGTGCACTTCTACAACCATCAATGTGCCCCATTGTGCCGTCGGAGGCCGACCACTGATCACTCGACAGCAACCTCCCTGGACATCACTCCTGAGAGGTAGAAGCTATGGAGGAGGAGGACAAGGTGAGGCGCCGCCGGGGAGTGACCCGACGGCGCCTCGCCTTGTGCTTGCCCAATCACAAATTCGTCGGTGGAGCAGTTCAGGGGGCTGCTCTCAACGATCACCACCAGACCAGGGCACCCCATGTGTTACTCGGCCAGTCGGCCGCCCGGAATTTTTCAAGGCGATTGAGTCCACCGGGTGTTAAGCGGCGACTTCCTCGGTGTCCGGTTCGGTCGCCGGGTCTTGGACGGGTTTGTTGATCCAGGCGTCGGCGGGTAGGGCCAGGATCGTTGGGTATGGGTCCGTCGTACCGAAGCGCGCGGGGTGGGTGCGGCGGGCGTCGGCGAGCACTCGAGCACGCTCAGTCGCCTTGGGTGCCGCGAGACCGAAGTGCACATCGGCCGGGGTGTGCAATCCGATTCCGGTATGACGGTGATCGTGGTTGTACCACGCGACGAACGAGTCCATGAACTCCCGGGCGTGGTGCACCGAACTGAACCGCTCCGGGAAACCCGGTCCGTATTTCAATGTCTTGAACAATGATTCGGAGTATGGATTGTCACCCGGCACCCTCGGCCGCGAGTGCGACCGGACCACATCGAGGTCCGCGAGCAAGGTCGCGACCGACTTGCTCGTCATCGACGTGCCTCGATCCGCGTGCACCACCTCGGGGATCCCGTGGGTGGCGAAGATATCGGTCATGAACTCGACGGCCAGCAGCCCGGATTCATGGGTCTGCACGTGCGCTCCGACGATGTATCGGGAGTAGATGTCGACCATCACATACGCGTCGTAATACACACCCTTGGTTGGGCCGGGCAGTTTCGTGATGTCCCACGAGTACACCTGCCGCGGGGCTCGCGCCACCAATTCCGGACACGCCCGCGCCGGATGTCGCGCCTGCCGACGCCGGTCGCTGACCTGCCGGTTCTCCCGCAGAATCCGGTACATCGTCGCCACCGAACACAGATAGATGCCCTCGTCGAGCAGGGTGGCGTACACCTCGAGCGGCGCCCGGTCGACGAACCGATCCGAGCACAGCACCTCCACGACCCGGCGGCGCTCGAGCGCGGACAGCTTGTTCGCCGGCGCACGCATGACCGCTGAGACGGATGGGACGGAAGCGGCCGGGCGTTCCCGGGTGCGGTTCGCTGTCGAGCGGGCCACAGCGGTCAATGTTGTTGCGGCACGGGTGGTCACACCGGCTGCGGTGAGGGCGTGGTGGGCGGCTGTCAGTGCTTCTTCCGCGTCTCGTCGGCGTCCGCGCTCTCGGAGAGTTGTTCCAAGAGCGCGTGCGCTTTTCCCATGATGGACAGTGCGGTCTCGGTAGTGGCCAGCTTCTTGTTCGCCCGTTCCAGTTCCCGCTTGAGGCGGGCGATCTCCGCCTGTTCGGGGGTCAGTGTGCCGATCTTCGCGCCCGGCTTCTTGCCCGTGAGGACGCCGGCGTCGCGTTGGCTGCGCCATTCGACGATCAGCGACGAGTACAAGCCTTCGCGACGCAGGTACGCCCCACCCTCGTTGGTCTCGCAGGCCTGCTCGTAGGCGTCGAGGTGCGCGAGCTTGTCCGCTGGAGTGAACGTCCGCCGTGGTTGCGGACCGCCGGCCCTGGGATGGTTCGCCTCGTCCTCCATACGGTCATTGTCCAGGACTGTGATCGAGTTGGTCATGATCGCGGTTGGTCCTTCTCTCGCCCTCTATCGTGGGTTGGCTTGCAATGACCCGATGGACTAATGGGAGGTATCAAGCCTGGCCGGTCCGGCAGACTTGATACCTGGTGGCCGCTGGCGGATGAGCACTTTCTTGGACTGGACCCAACCCGGGAGTCCTGAGTTGAGACTTCGCTGCCCGTCATGTACGAGGCCTCATCGGATGCCAGGAACGCCACGACCTGTGATCCGAGTTAGGACATTACTGACGGGTAAATTGACACCGGCCCCGTGACCTGAGTATTTGCCATTCATGTCGCGTGAATGGGGGTACTAATCAGGTAGCTCCCGGCCGTGACATACGTGCGGAAAGTGCGGACCGCTTCGGGAGCGGTCGGACGCTGTCCGACTCGTCGGGTCCACGATCCTGATTCACGCTCATCCTCGGTAAGGTCACCAGCACCCGCGACCCGCCGGCAGACAGCACAAGCCTCCAGGGGCCATCCGCTCTACATGAGGGTGCTCCGCACTCGCTCCGGGCCGCCGGTCAAGTCCGTCTCGAACTTCCGTACCGCGGTGTTGAAGTACTGTAGGCCCCCGCGAACTCAGATCAGCCGACTGCGAGGCGGCTGATCCGGTGGTGGGCCCATGCGCGTTGCAGTAGCCGATCCAAGGCTCCGGAGACCGTTTCGGGAAACTCGAGTGGTACCAGATGCCCGGCTCCGCGGACCCTCTCGAGCTCGCCGTCCGGCAACGCCGCCGCCAACGCCTCGGAACCGGTGAAGGGGGTGAGCATGTCGGCGTCGCCGCACAGCACCAGCGTGGGGACCTGCCCGAGCACCGGCAGCGCCGCCGACTCGTCGTGCACCTCGAGGGCGGGCAAGAAATTCACGAGGGTCTGCACCGAGGTTTCCGAGAGCATCCGGTCGGCGAACTCGGCGATCCTGGGGCTGACCACCGTCCCGAAGGACGCGGCGCGCAGGATCGGCGAGATGATCGCTGTGGCCGCCTCACGGGCGAATTGCACGAGGTTCGGCGCGGCGCGTCCCACGTATCGGAATCCGTCGATCACCGGGTTCGTCAGGTTGCGTCCGATCCCGGTCCTGGTCAGCCCGGCTGCGGTGGTGGCGAGCAGCCCGACCCCGACGATGCGCTCGTCGAACAGCTCTGGATGCTGGCTGGCCAGGGCCAGGGCGGTCATGCCGCCCATCGAGTGCCCGACCACCACGATCGGGCCGGTGGGGGCGACGGCGTCGATGACCTCGGCGAGGTCCCGACCGAGCTGGGCGATGGTGCAGGACTCGGAGGCGGGAAGGCCGGACTCGCCGTGGCCGCGCTGGTCGTAGAACACCATCCGCACGTCCTTGCCCCAGTGCTGCTCGAGGTGGCGCATCTGCAGGTGCCAGGACTGCATGCGCAGGCAATACCCATGGACGAAGACGACGGTGAGAGACGGATCCGCTGGTCGGGTTTCCCTGACGGCCAAGGCGACGCCGTCCTCGGTGACGACGGTGCGTGCAGGCAGCGCGAGCATCGCGTCGAAATCCTCCTCGCTGTAGGCCTCGTGAGCGGGTACCGCGGCGGCGCGCATTGCGTACAACCCGCCGGCCGTAGCGAGGGTGGTCAGACTCGCCCCCAGGACTCTCGCGCTGCTCAATAGCGTCATCACCGCTTACCTCCGGCGCTGATCATCAGATCAGTTCGCATCGGTCGACAGTGCGCTGCGGCAATGTACGAATGTCTCCGTGCGGCAGTTCGGTGAGTTCCGGAGACAGGAGGCAGTCGAGCAGCACGATCGGGACGGCCAGCAACCATGACACGGGGGTGACGACCAGCTTGTCGATCATGGTGTTCATCGCAGGGCTCCTGTGTCAAATGGTGATGCTGTGAGACATGTTCGGCGTCGAGGATCTCGTCCGGAAAATCCGGTGCCGGCGCACTGCCGTGCTCGACCACCGTCTACGGTCTCGACATCGATGTGGGTACTAAAGATGTCCTAAGTCAGGTGCTCTCAACGATCACCACCAGACCAGGGCACCCCATGTGTTACTCCGCCAGTCGGCCGCCGTCCACGACGATTTCGCTGCCCGTCATGTACGAGGCCTCATCGGATGCCAGGAACGCCACGACCTGTGACACTTCACGCGGATCGGCCCACCGGCGGATCGGCAGCGTCTGTGCGACCTCCTCGATCATCGAATCATCGAGGAGAGCCTTGGCCATCGGCGTGAGGATAGCGCCCGGGTGTACGGAATTGACGCGAACGTTGTGCGGGGCGAATTCGATCGCGGTTGCCTTCGTCATACCTCGGACGGCCGCTTTCGCACCTGTGTAGGCGACGTTCGGCGTTCCCGGCAAGTGGGCCATGGCGGCGGCGGACGAGACGTTGATGATCGACCCGCCACCATTCGCGACCATGCCTGGGATAACTGCACGCATGCCCAGGAAGACTCCCGTCTGGTCGACTGCGACGATTCGGTTGAACGAGCCGAGGTCGAGGTCGGTCGTGTATGTGACCGGGCCGGAAAGGCCGGCATTGTTCACCAGGACGGTGACTGGACCGAACTTCTCGCCACCGGCTTTTATCGCCCTGTCCCAGGAGTCGGGGTCACTGACATTGTGTGGCACGAACCAAGCGTTCTCGCCGAGCTCAGAGGCCAGCGCCTCACCTTTCTCTTCGTCCAGATCCGTGAGAACGACCTTTGCTCCGCATTCGATGAACAACCGCGCGTGCTCAGCACCCATCCCCATCGCCGCACCAGTAATGAGTGCGACCTTGCCTTGCAGCCTTGACATTTCAACCTCGATTCGTATGTCTGTGTAGTGCTTTCGATGGCGCCATCGTCAGTAGGTCTCGCCGGCGTGGGCGCTACTCTCGTAGTCGCGCCGCGCCTCTTCCGGGAGGTACTTCTCCTCGGTCTGGCGCACGTAGTCGGTCGAGGGTCGCCCGAACATGGCACCCCACCCGATGTCGTACGACGTGCCTGCCTCGGAGGCCATGCGCTCGAGTTGCTCGGTGAACGCGGTCGGTTCGCCGCTCTCGATCACGTCGACCATGAACCGGTAGACCGCTTGGACCCCTGGCAGGAAGACAGGTAGCGACTGCACTGCCTGGCCCATAGCGGACAACTCTGCGATGCGTCTCGTGCCGATGAGTGGGGTACCGATCACGTAGGCGGGCCCGGGGGTTTCCTTCAGTGCCAGTTCGGCCTGCTCCCAGGTATGGAAACCTTCGTAGAAGATGACATCGACGCCAGTCTCGGCCTTGTAGAGCTGTCCACGTCGAATCGCCTCGTCGAGGCTGCCGCCGGCCGCACCGTATCCGTCAGTGCGAGCCACGATCATGAAGTCACGGTCGAGTGCATCTCGCGCGTCGCAGGCGGCGTTCAGGCGGCCGACCGCTTCGGCGTCGGAGACGAGTTCGATGCCCGCGATACCTCCGGATTTCTTCGGCTCCCTCTGGTCCTCGATATGGATACCTGCGACGCCTGCATCGATGAACTCGCGCACAGTACGTTGCACGTTGATCGGCGCCCCGTAACCCGTGTCGGCGTCGCAGTAGATAGGGATGTCTGCCGCGCGCACTGTGCGGCGGGCGAGGTCGACGACCTCGGTCATCGTGAGCCAGCCCACGTCGGAGACGCCCTGCCACCAGGCCGACGCGGCTCCGGAGAGCTGGAACGCCTTGAAGCCGGCGTGTTGGGCCATCTGGGCGTGGATCGGCACCGCGCCGAGCGGCAGGAGCTCCGTCGTGTTGCTTTCGAAAACCTCCCTCAGTGCCCGACCGGGTGATGCGAGGCTCACGGCGTCACCTCGCGCGAGTTGAAGCCGACGGTCACCACGGCGTAGATGCAGTCCTCGTCGTAGGGGTTCTTCCACGCGTGGGGGACGCCCGCCACGACCAGGAGATCGCCGGGGCCAAGCGTTCGCTTCTTGCCGCCAGGCAGGACGATGTCGACCTTACCCGTGAGGACGATCTCATAGTCGAGCGTGTCGCTTGCGTGCATGCCGGCGTCACCGTCGTCGTTGGTGGCGGTCATACTCTCGTCGAGCGTGTCGGGATCGACTTCGCCGCTCGAGTGTGCGGGGAAGCTGCTGATACCGAACGTGGACCCATCTGGGCCTGCCAGTCCGACCTTCTCAGGCGGGGCACCGAAGTTTCGAAGGCTGTGGCCGTCCTCGACGGCCCAGTAGAACGCGCCCGCGGCTACATCCGGAACGTTGAATTCGGCGGGCGGGCCCGCCTCGATGAAGTCGGTTGCCCCACTCTCGGTTGTACCGGCGACGATGAGTCGGAATTGATTGGGATCAGGGAAGGTCAAGGGTCTTCACTCCTTCGTGATTGATGAGGATCTGCGCTGCGCGGTTGACCTCATGTTCGGAGGGGTCGCAGTGGTTCGCCTCAATCGAAGCTGTCACGAATGCCGCAGTCTGTCGGACATTCCAAGCTGAGGGAATCAGTGCCGTTTCCGTGATCACACTAGGACGTCCAAATCACCGCCGCCTTAGCAAAGTGCGTCAGCTGACGTGGAAAACACGTCACCTCCGCCGGGCTGGTCGGGATTGATACACGATCCGGTGTCAATCGAGCTTTGGTGCTGTACGGCACTACTGCGAGGAGGATCCCGTGCTCAGTCTCCCAACAGCTCACTCAACCTCTACCCTGGCAAGGAAAGTCGTCGTGCCATAAGCCCGCTCGTCGAACTTCGGAGACGACGGCACCAACCGATTCGCCCTGCACTGGACGAAGAGCTCACTGCAACTGTGCTTGTCGCGCACGCTCGCGCGCGCCGGGATCAACATCGGTGCTGCTGACGCGTCTGCGGTCCTCACTTCACCGATCCCGTGCCAGGCAGCGACCCCTCACGGACTCCGGACGATCCCGGAGCGGGCAAGCAAGCCGTAGCTCCTGCTCGCCCGCAACCGATCGGGTCGGCGGTGACGCGGCACGTAGAAACGGAATGGCGGCGATCAAGGACTGCAGCATGGCGCTGTCATGGATGTTCATCGGGGTCACAGGCGTGACGAGTGGGATGCCGTCGGCGCCGGAGGGGATGTGGATCTCGCTGCGCTCGGCTCGGTCGACCGAGCTGGGTTCGGTCGGAAGGTCCCCATCTTGCCCGGACGTGGGCGGCCTCGAGGATCGCGGCGGACCAGTCCAGGTCGTCGCCAACGCCGAGCCGATCGAGGGCGTGGCGGTGTAATTCGTCGAACACGCCTTCCTGGACCCAGGTTGTGAAGCGGCGGTGGGCAGTCGGGACGCTGACTCCGAGCGACGGCGGCAGTTGCCGCCAGGCACATCCGCTCGTCAGCACGTAGACGAGGGCGGTGAACACCGCCCGGTCGTCCAGTGCTGCCCTCCCGCCGCCCTGCGGCCGCGCCCGGAACCTCGGCAGCGTCGGTTCGACGATCTCCCACAACGTATCCGGCACCAACCGTCGAGACAATGCATCAACCATGACTGGCGTCATGCCGCCTCCCGTAACTGATCTATACGCGACCCATTCTCGGCGCAAATCCCGTGGGGTGCCGATCTAGTACCGCTGCGCCACAACGTCATTTGCCGTGATCCGTTCGCGGTCGGTCTCAGCGTCGATCGCGTGCAGGTCCGTGATACGTCGCGGCGCGAAAAGCGCCCATAGAACGACGAAGACAAGGATGGACGCGCCCATCCCGATGTACACCCATACGAACTTCTCCTGCGGAATGAATCCCTGTGACCCGGGGTTCAGAATGTTCAGTACAACCGCCACAACGATTACCGAGCTCACGAACTGCACGATGGTCTGCATTCCGACCGTGACGGCCATGTTGTCCTGGCGACCGGACGCGGCGACGAGCGTGTAGCCGACCGTCAGGAAGCTCAGCACTGTGAGCCCGTAGAAGAACACCCACACGTAGAAGATCCAGGACGGGCTCTGCACGAAGGCGAATCCGAGGTAGAGGACAAAACCTGCGATTCCGGAGATGACCAGCACCCACTTCGGGCCGAGACGCTGAAGGCCCCAGCGGGTCCAGACATAACCCAAGGAGGATCCGGGAAGCATCGCGAGCAGGACATAGGAGGATTCGAGGACGGACATGCCGTGTCCGAAGCCGGATTCGGTCGGTGTCTGCAGCAGTAGCGGCAGCACGACGAAAAGCCCCTGGGCCGGGATGCTCGCCCCGAGAATGGTCATGTACCCGACTACCGCTTGACGCACGTCCATGTTGCGGAACGCCATGATGGGCGCCTTTGCGTTCCGCTGTTGGAAGATCCAGACGACGAGCACCGCCGCGCTCACGGTGAATCCACCCAGCACGAGCGGCGATGTCCAACCGCGGGTCGGGCCCTCACTAATACCGATCAACAGCGCAGTGACCCAGAGGCCGAGTCCGATCGCCCCGAACCAATCGACGGTCGAGTTCACCAGCGCGGCCCCGGGTGTCTCGGGGGAGACGAGTGCGAGGAGCAACAACACGGCGTAAGCCACGAAAATCACCCAAAAGACGCCTTGCCATGGCATTCCGAGGCTGGCAAAGAACCCGCCGACCACGATGGCAAGAGGAGTGAAGATCGCCATGGTGAGCGACAGCGCTAGCGCGGAGAGTCGAATCTGGTTCGCAGTGGCCCGTGGGCGCAGCAACCCCCAGCTCAGGGGGATCGCCGCCGCGGTGCCTCCCAAGAAGCGACCGATGACGAGCGGCCAGAAGCCGGCGATGGTGGCCGCGAGGAGCGATCCCAGCATCGCCAGGACCGTGAGAACGATGAGTACCTTGCGGTGTCCATAAGTGTCACCGAGCCGGGTCGTCAGTCCGATGGATACGGCGCTGCCGAGCATCATGGCGTTCAGGACCCAGCCGATCTCGGAGGCGGTCAGCTGGGATTCTGCAGCGATGGTGCCAACCAGCGGGGAGAGGATTCCGAACTGGACGTCGAGAGCGACGCCGCTCAGCATGAGCAGCGCGACGACGGTAGGAACGCTCCCGGCTTGTGCCTGGGTTGGTGACGCGGGCGGAGTAGTTGATGTGGGCGACATGTGATCGCTTTCTCGTTGCCTTCAGGGACGTCAACGTCGACGCCAGAACACGGGGGGTATTAGGTTCGATGTCATCGTTGAACCGGTGACGGTGATTTGCCTCACCTGTTTTACCAATGCCTGTGGAAGCATTCACATGAGATGATGCGCCATCATTGTCAATGATCGCGCCGATGTGATTGCCGGAGAACCCACTACTCGTGGCGTCCACCGAGTGTTGTGTGCCCGGGGCTGGGGTCGACATTGCAGAGCACCATCCGGCAACGTGGGGAGGGTCGTGCAGGCGAGCACGATCCGTGAGCAGATGCATGCAAGTGGAAGCATTGACGCGCAGCGTCGTCGATGCAAGTCGATGCAAGACGTTCGCGTAGTCCATTGGGGTGCGGTGACCAGCGGATCGCGCAAACGAACCAATGCGCTCGACCGAGCATGTCGGCGACCGGGTATGCGTCCAAGTCGCGGGTTACGCGCAGAGTCCGGAGTGCCTCGACAGGACCGGTAATGTATTTTGGCGCTGAGGTGGACTCGTCCGACAATGCCTCGAGATCAGCGCCGTCCATGCCGATCCCGTCGTTCTTACCACTGCGGGCGTGAGTACGGGCGTGTGACTGCTCATTTCGGCGAGGGCGAGACCGTGGGACATGAGGCGTGTCGCCCGCTCCCTCCAGTCCTGTGGCAACCTCTTGGTGCTCCTATGACTCCCGTTTTTCTGTGTGATCGGACCTTCCATACGAATTGGGGTGCAACGCCTCTGCGGAGAGTGGGAGACCGGTCAGCGCATGGACCACAATGGCGAGATCGCGTTCGGTCAACTCGCCGGTCTCGGCGTTCGTCGTTCGGGTTCGAGCATTGCGGGCCATGACAACTCCCGTCGATAATTCAACACGCAATTCGGTAGGTGTAGCACAGTTTCGCTGCCGCGTTCCCCAGCGATTGGAAAACGGCCGCGAACGGCACTCGAGGCAAGACTTCATTTCGAATGGAAATGAGGCCGTCTCCTGACTGTCCGCGGGCCACGTGTCCCTGCGGCTCAGGATAGACAGTCGCCGACCGCCGCATCGGGCACTATCGGGTGCAAGAGCATGTACTTGACGCACTTTTCTACCTTCTTGGCGCCAAGAAGGGTGTTGAGCCGAGACAACCGACCCTAATCTGAACCGCAACGAATGTGAGCGAGGCACCGCACCGAACCCAGGAGATCGAACACGCGTCCCTCATGAAGGCGACATGCTTGTATCGCAGCCGAATCCAACTTGTAGGCCAACTATGCGACTTCCACCTACGGGGAAGAAGCGAACGGGTAATGCTCACTGGGTTCGATACCTATCGCGCCTGTTGGCGAACTCCATACAGATTGGTGCTCACCTGCGCCGTAATCCCGCATCCAGGCTCCGATGGTGTCTCCGACTCGATCGGACGGTGTGATCGAGTACGTCGTGAAGACAAGGACCCTATGCAGCCCGCAAAGAAAGAAGGCTCATGACTCAGACCAAGGTGGGTATTTTCGACGGTGACCCTAAGGTCGTACGCAACGCGTTTGCGCAGTTCCCGTCGGGTGTAGCGGTGCTGGCGGCCGATGTCGACGGCAGCAAGCACGCGCTGGTCGCCTCGTCGTTCATGGTCGGCGTATCGCTCGACCCGTGCCTCAGTGCGGTCGCGGTACAGAAGTCCTCCGAGACATGGAAAGTGCTCAAAGACGCGGCGATGATGGGGGTTTCGATCCTGGGCAAAGGTCAAGTCGAGTTGAGCCGCAAACTTGCCAGTAAGAACCGCGCGGCTCGTTTCGAACAGGTCGCGATCGAGGTCGGGGACCGGGGTGCCATCTTCATTGATGGGGCAGCACTATGGCTGCAGTGTTTCATCCACGATTTCTCGGAGGCGGGAGATCACTGGATGGTCCTGCTGGAGGTGAATGAACTCGGCATCGGCAATCATGAGCCGCTCGTCTGGCACGACGCGAAGTTCCGGGAACTCGTTGATGCGCGAACGATCGACGTCGAGTAGGCACCGATCACCGAGTCGTGCTCACTTACGAGCACCCCCTTGCCATCCGGTCGAGATGCAAATCGAGAACATGGAGTGTAGAGCGTGACCACCTTTGACGATATCGAACGTGCGGTTGCCGACATCGCTGCCGGCAGAGCTGTGGTAGTGGTTGATGATGAGGATCGCGAGAACGAGGGCGATCTGATCTTCGCAGCCCAGAAGGCTACACCCGAGCTGGTGGCGTTTATGGTTCGCCATACGTCCGGGTTTATATGCGTACCGCTGACAGGCGACGAGTGCGACCGGTTGGGTCTACCACCGATGTGGACGGCCAACCAGGACAAGCACGGTACTGCGTATACGGTGACCGTCGACGCGCGAAAAGGTGTCGGAACCGGAATCTCCGCATTCGACCGGGCTGTGACCATTCGATTGCTCGCGGATCCTACGGCGAAGGCAGGAGATTTCATCCGTCCGGGGCATGTGGTTCCGCTTCGCGCACGCGACGGCGGTGTACTGTCCCGCCCGGGGCACACCGAAGCTGCCATCGATCTCACCCGGATGGCGGGACTACATCCAGCGGGTGTCATCTGCGAAATCGTCAGCAAGAAAAGCCCGGGTGCGATGGCCCGGACCGAAGAGCTGCGGCTCTTCGCCGACCACCACGGCCTGGCAATGATCTCCATCGCTGATCTCGTTGCATGGCGCCGCATACACGAGGAGAAGGTGGTTCGCGTCGCCGAGGCGCGCATACCCACCTCTCACGGCGTGTTCCGGGCAGTCGGGTACCGCAGTACTCATGATGGATCAGAGCACGTCGCCTTCACCTGCGGAGATGTCACGGAGCAGCATAGCGGAAGCAGGGATGTTCTCGTCCGCGTCCACTCCGAATGTCTTACTGGCGAGGTGTTCGGATCACTGCGTTGTGACTGCGGGTCCCAACTCGATACTGCGCTCGAAATGATTGCGAAGGAGGGTCGCGGAGTTGTGATGTACATGCGTGGCCATGAAGGCCGCGGGATCGGTTTGCTGCAGAAGCTGCGAGCTTACCAGTTGCAGGACGCAGGAATAGACACCATCGACGCCAATCTCCACCTGGGTTTGCCGGCAGACGCCCGCGATTACAGCATCGGTGCGCAGATTCTTCGTGACCTCGAGATCGATGAGCTGCGGTTGTTGACCAACAATCCCACCAAGTGCACCGACCTCGAAAGGTACGGGCTGCACGTCACTGAGCGTGTTCCGATGCCGGTGTGTGTCAATCCCGACAACCTGACCTATCTACAAACCAAACGTGACCGTATGGGGCACGAGCTCGGGGAATTGGATCACGACGGGACTTCCCCCTTGGGGGCCTGCCCGTCTCATATCCGGGAATTGACCTGACCGCCGGGCTGAGGCAGGGCGCTTCGACTACGGTGCGAGGGTCGGGGCGTAGGTCGCGCGACTACGTGCTCGAGACGGAAGAAGAAGTTCCCGGAAGTCGCACCGCGATTACGGCAACAACCTGCCCACGGGGGAGCGGAACTGTTGATGAGCCGGCTCGAATTCAACCGCCGGGTCCCAATCGTCACCGGTCCTGGTGCATGCGCTGCTCACCTGCCGTTACGGGAGAACACGTAAGCTGTCCGCTCTGAGAATCGATGTATCGTGATCTCGTCACGGTCAGGTTCGCCAGTCGGGCGGATCGATTTCCCTCCGGAATTTCTCATATATGAAATTGGCGCGTCCTGGTAGGTATCACTCAACTCGAACCCTGTACCACATCGATACAAGACAGGTGGGTTCCGAATCTCTGCTGACAACAAGAACCGTGATGACATCCATGCAGCAAACCACAATTTCAGCCAATCAACAGTGGCGACAGCACGCGGCATGTCACATGTTGGGTGATTACTGGTTCTTCGCTCCCCCCGGTGAACCCCGTGAAATGAAGCTTCGCCGTGAACAATGCGCGAAGCGGATATGTAGCACCTGCACAGTCATGACCGAATGCCGAAACTATGCATTGACTCTCGGTGAGGTTCATGGCATATGGGGAGGAATGACCGAATCTGAACGGCGTGAACTGATTTCAGGATCAGCGGGTATCGAGAACTTCCAGCAAGACGAGGGGAATGGCTATGGTACGGCTGGGAAACGGGACTGATGTCGGAACAGGCGACATCTTGACCGGCCCTTCCACTTGGTTTCCACCTTCGGTGACGAGTCTCGGGCGGGGATGAAGTTCCTCTCGGAGCGGAGTTCGTGTTCGATCGGGGTGCGGTAGTCGGGAAGAATGCCGCCGTTGCCGGTTGTAGACAATCCCGATGTAGTCGAAGTTCGCGTTCGCGAGCTGAAGATCGATTCCCAATAGGTGGCGCAGAAACTGCTTACCCAGACCAAAGCGGCTTGTATCTCTTGTAGTGCCCCTTTTGTGGGGGGTAGGTCACGTACGGTGGCCTCGGGAGGGTCGGAGGACGCGCCGCTTTTCGGCTGAGCGTTCGGGCTCGTGAAAGAGATCGTCTCCTCCGTCCCGTCTCCCGAGCTGACCCGGTTGAGGGAATTGGTGGTCTGGAGGTGGAGGTGCACAGCATCGATGCGTCCCGGCATGGCACCGAATCATCCACAAGCGCGGGGAGCCGAACGTGAACTCCCGAGGTGTGAGTGGGCGGGGATGCGGAGACGGCCGGACGACACCCGCTGGGTGCACGGGGGTTCTCCTTCATGGACGAGTTCCCCCGCGGCGGTTGGCTGGGCGGCCCACGAATGCGTCGAACTCTTCATCAACACAATCTGATTGACGAGGAAGACAGAACCCTCGTGCACGACCACGACAACCCTGCCGCGACGGGTGGTCCACGACACGGCACGCGCACGCTGGTGGGCATCGACGCGGCGATCACCGCCCGTCACCACATCGCGATCCGCACCGACGATCAGAGCACCCCGACCCGGTTCAGCGCCTGACCCACGCCGGCGGGGTTGCGGACGCTGACCGACACGCTGACCGGGTACGACGACATCGAGGCCACCGTCGAACCGACCTCGACGACCTGGCTCCCGCTCGCGGTCGCCGTCGAGGCGGGCCGGTGGCACCATGCACCTGGTCGGTGCCCGCCACTGCGCCCGGCTGCGCGGCGCCGTTGCCGGCACGAACACCTCCGACGTCCTCGACGCCGACGTCCTCACCCGGGCCGGGCAGGTTTTCGAGCTGACACCGTTGACCTTGCCGTCCCCGGCGCAGCCGGCGCTGCGGCGGGCGGTGCTCCGACGCGCGGGTGCGGTCACCGACGCGAACAGATCCAAAGAGACGGTTGATGTCGTCGCCGCGCTGGGCGTTTGTCGACGTGTGGACGGCATTCGGCGGATCGCTGCCGACCGCGACGGCGGTGCTCGAGCGGTGGCCGGACCTCCGCTCGCTGGCCGGTGCCCGCCGGTCCACGCTGACCGCGGTGATCGCCGCGCACACCCGTGGGGTCGTCGACACCCCGGCCCGCGCCGAGGCCGTCAAGACCGCCGCGTCCGGGTGGGTCGCGTTCTGGACCGGTCATCTCGACCTCGACGCCCTCGCCGTCGACGTCACCGAGCACCTGATCGACCTCGCCGACGATCGGGCCCGAGTGGCACGGTTGACCGTCCACAGCACCCGCTGGTGGGAACACCTCTACGGCGACGACACTCTGCTGTGCTCGGTGCCGGGGATGGGTCCGGTGACCGCGCCGACGGTACGCGCGTTCCTCGGCGACGGCACCGGTTTCGCCTCGGCCAAGAAGGCCGCGTCCTACGTGGGTATCACCCCGCCCGTCCTGGTCGTCGGGGACCACCGACCACCGCGGGCGGGCGATTACGAAGGAGGGACCGGCACCGCTGCGGTTGGCGTTCTTCCAGGCCGCCGGCGCCGCCCGGCGCACCGATCCGCAGCTCGCGGCGTTCTACCACCGGCTGATGACCCAGCGGGCGCACTGCCACACCAAGGCGACCATCGCCGTGGCCCGCACACTCGCCGAACGTACCTGGGTGACCCTCACCACCGGGCACCCGTACCAGCTGCGCGACACCGACGGCACACCCGTCACCGCACGAGAAGCCAAGGAGATCATCACCACCCGCTACCGCGTCGACCCGGCCACCAGGGACAGGACCCGCGCCCACGCCGACGTCTCGCGGAAGGCAAGAAGGACGCGCTGACCAACCGGACAACCCGAAGCGCCCCTACGGGACCGGACCGACGACCCCCGCCCAGCTACTCGTCGTCGAGCCGACCACCCCTGCCGCCGGACCAGCATCGCTCCACGCACATCCCAGCACCGGAGAACGTGGAGTCGCTTCCCCGCGCCCGTCGGTTGGCCACCCGAACTCCGCCCAGCCCCTTGACAACCGTTAGGGAATCTCTTCGCAGTCGGTAGGGGCGGGATGTCGTCCGACCCCGTGCCGTGTCGGTGATCGAGAAAGGGCCCGCGCCCTTGTGAGCTGGGTGTTCTTCAGGCAACCAGACCAGCAAGGAACGCGGGCATGCTCCACAGTAGTGGCTCACTGCTGCTCGATCTCGACGGCGTCGTCGTCGAATCGGTGCGGCGCCTCGACGACGGCAGCCGGATCGTCCGGCTCGGCACCGACCCCCGGTGGGTCGGGGTGTGCCCGCAGTGCGGGCAGAAATCGACACGGTCGAAGGGCTGGGTCACCAACCGTCCCCGCGATGTGCAGGTCGGCCCCGACCGTCCCCGACTCGAGTGGATCAAGCGGAAGCGGTTATGCACCAACATAGTCTGCGATTCGTAAGGTATTCACCGAACCGGTGCGCGGCATCCCTCCCGCACTCGGGTCACCCCGCGGGCGAAGACGATGATGGGCGCGGTCGTCCTCAACGATGACCGCTCGGTGGCCGCCGCCGAGTACCGGTGCCGGGGCACACCGTCCACGATCGGGTCGTCGCCGTCGCCGTCGCCGTCGCCGTCGTCGACACCGCCCTCGACGACGAACCCGAGCCGGTGACCGTCCTCGGTATCGACGAGACCCACCGAGGCAAGGCGAAAATGGGAGACCGACCACGATGCGGTACGCAGCGGCCTGACCTTGCCCTACAGTTCCGGCGCGGTCGAAGGCCACGGCAGCCGAATCATTCTGGCGATCACCAGCCCCTCCAACGCGCCGGTTACATTCCCGTCGCTGCGCTCGCCACGAGTGCGCTCTGCTCGGTCACCGGAAGGCGGCCTCTCCGGTCAGCGCCTTCCCGATGGTCAGCTGGTGCACCTCGGAGGTGCCCTCGTAGGTCAGTACCGACTCAAGGTTATTGGCGTGACGGATGATGGGGTATTCGAGCGTGATTCCGTTGGCGCCGAGGATGGTCCGGCATTCGCGGGCGATCGCGATGGCCTCACGGACGTTGTTGAGCTTGCCGAGGCTGACCTGCTCGGGGGTGATCTCGCCGCGGTCCTTGATGCGGCCGAGGTGGTAGGCGAGCAGGTGTCCCTTGCCGACCTCGAGGGCCATGTCGGCGAGCTTGGCCTGGGTGAGTTGGTACGCGGCGAGTGGCTTGTCGAACACCTCGCGGGACTGTGCGTAGTCGATCGCCGTCTCGAGGCAGTCGCGGGCGGCGCCGATCGCGCCGAACACGATGCCGAAGCGAGCCTCGCCGAGGGCGGTGAGCGGCCCGCGCAGTCCCTGCGCCTTCGGCAGCATCGCCGAGGCGGGCAGGCGCACACAGTCGAGGACGAGTTCGGAGGTGACCGAGGCGCGCAGTGACAGCTTGGCGTGGATCTCCGGAGCGGAGAAACCGGGGGTGTCGGTGGGGACGACGAAACCGCGGATGCCCTTGGCGCCCTCCTCGAGATCGGTCTGCGCCCAGACGACGGCGACATCGGCGATCGAGCCGTTGGTGATCCACATCTTGGTGCCGTTCAGGATCCAGTCATCGCCGTCGCGCTTGGCGTGGGTGCGCATCCCGGCGGGGTTGGAGCCGAAGTCCGGTTCGGTCAGGCCGAAGCAGCCGATGGCTTCGCCGGCGGCCATGCGGGGCAGCCACTGCTGCTTCTGCTCCTCGCTGCCCCAGTGGTGGATGGAGAACATCGCCAGCGAGCCCTGCACCGAGACCAGGCTGCGGATGCCCGAGTCGACGGCCTCGAGTTCGAGGCACGCCAGGCCGTAGGCGGTGGCGCTCATGCCGGCGCAGTCGTAGCCGTCGAGGTGCATGCCGAGCACGCCGAGCTGCCCCAGCTCCCTGGCCAGCTCACGCGCCGGGAGCTCGGCATCCTCGAACCACCGGGCCACGTGCGGGCGGATGCGCTCGTTACCGAACTTGCGGACGGTGTCGCGGATGGCGATCTCTTCAGGCTCGAGCAGCGAGTCGAGAGCGAAGAGCTGGGTGAGCGACTGAGCGTGGGACATGGCCTTCTCCGGGGGTCGAGGAACGCTTGTAAGAACGATTGCGAGAACGTTTGCACAGAGGATTGCATGGCATACGCTAAGGGCATGTTCCGGGCCCGTCAACCCGGAAAGCGAACTCGATGCGAGACAGGCAGGAGAGCCGAATGCCCCGACCGGACCGCGCCCCGACGCTCAAGGAGATCGCTGAGCGCGCCGGCGTCCACGTCTCGACGGCCTCTCGGGTGCTGCGCCAGCCCGAACCGGTCGACGGCTGGTCGGACTCCGCCCAGCGGGTGCGGGAGGTGGCGGCCGAATTGGGATATCGACCCAACCTGTGGGCGGCGAGCCTGCGTACCCGCAAGACGACCACCCTCGGTGTCGTCATGCCGCGCCTCACCGACGGGGTGGTCGCCACGACCTACCAGGGTATCGAGGAAGCCGCCACGAAGGCGGGCTACTCGGTGCTGCTGTCGAGCCCGCCCGACGACCTCGACGCACAGCGCCGCGCCATCGCGCTGCTCGTGGGCCGGCAGGTCGACGGCCTGCTGCTGAGCAGCCTGCACCTTCCGGGTCGCGCGCTCGTCGACTCACTGGCACTAGGATCGCTGCCGATCCTCGCGGTCACCCGGCATGCCGACGCGGGGTTGCCGTTCGTGGTGGGCGACGACTACCGGGGCGGGGCACTGGCCGCCCGGCACCTGCTCGACCGGGGCTACGAGGACTTGGCGATCATCGCCGGCCCCGACCACGCCAGCACCGCCCGCGACCGGCGCGACGGCTTCGTCAACACCGTGAAGGATGCCTCGGTGTCGCTCCCGTCCGAGCGGATCGTGCGGTCTAGCTTCGATGTCGCCGGGGGAGTGGAAGCTGCGCGGATCCTGCTGGATCACTCCGATCGTCCCCGCGCCATCTTCGCGGTCAGTGACACCATCGCGATCGGCATCCTCGGTGTTGCCCGCGATTTGGGCCTGTCCATCCCCGGTGATCTCGCCGTCGTCGGTTACAACGACATTCCCGTCGTCGCGCAGCTCCCGGTGCCGCTCACCACCGTGCGCTCACCGGCGCACAACATCGGCGTCACCGCGGTTCGCCGCCTGCTCGAACTCGTTCGCGACGGCGACACCGAATCGACGCGGCTTCCCGTGAAATTCATTGTGCGAGAATCAAGTTGACCAAGCGAGATGCCCACGACATTCCATCGTGCTTCAACCGGATCGGCGTCTTCAGGGAGTGTCCCTACCTACAGCGTGCAAAGACTACAGGCTCGTTGTCGAAATGGGTCGAATAGTTTCGCTTGAGCGCTTCCCTGTTTCAGAGCCGATCGGCAGGCGGGCATGCTGCGACAGGTGGCGGCCCGTCCGTGCCGGGAAATTCGAGATTCTGCAGGCACGGCTGCGCGCGTGCGATCGCTCGCCGGTCTGAATCGCCCCGAGTTCGGCGGAGGCTCGGCTATCTGGTTCCGGCCTCAGCGGGGACCGGTGTCTCACGGTAGTCGGCCGCCGTGTGATTCGACCAGTAGGCGGCCTCGTACTCGGCAGGTGGAACGTGGTCGATCTCGCCATGCAAGCGGCGATGATTGAACCAGTCGATGTACTCGGCGACCGCCCACTCGACGTCTCCCACGCCCCGCCAGCCTCCGCGTGGACGCATCACGGGATTGCGAATGCACTCGGCCTTGAACAACGAGTTGAACGCTTCTGCCATCGCGTTGTCATACGACCCCACACGTCCACGACTCTGCTGAATCCCATGTGCAGCACAGAATTCCGCAAATACAGCCGAGGTGTACTGCGCTCCGCGATCACTGTGGAAGACAAC
>NZ_JAALEH010000072.1:0-28946 GCF_011058195.1 Rhodococcus sp. 14C212
CCCCCGGACGCGCCGCTGGACCGTGACCTCATCGCGCGCGCGGCCCCCGCCCTCGACGACGGCCGACCCGTGCATCTCACCGCCGCCGTCACCAACCGCGACCGCGCCGTCGGCACCCTGCTCGGCTGGACCGCCGGTCGACGGTGCCCCACCGGCCTGCCCGACGACACGGTGCGGATCGACCTGTACGGCAGCGCCGGGCAGTCCCTCGGTGCCTTCCTGCCCGTCGGCATCACCGTCACCGTCACCGGCGACGCCAACGACTATGTCGCCAAGGGCCTGTCCGGCGGACGGGTGGTGGTGCGCCCCGACCCGGCCGCGCCGTTCGACCCGCACGAGCAGATCGTCGCCGGCAACACCGTCCTGTACGGGGCCACCTCCGGGGAACTGTTCCTGCACGGCCGGGTGGGGGAGCGCTTCGCGGTGCGCAATTCCGGCGCCGACGCCGTGTGCGAGGGCACCGGCGACCATGCCTGCGAGTACATGACCGGGGGCCGCGTCGTGATCCTCGGCGCCACCGGTCGCAACCTCGGGGCCGGCATGTCCGGGGGGCTGGCCCACGTCCTCGACCTCGAGCCCGGCCGCGTCAACACCGCCTCCGTGCAACTGCAGCCCGTCGACGACGGCGACCTCGCTCCGCTGCGTGACCTGATCGCCCGCTACCACGCGGGCACCGGATCGGCGGTCGCCGGGGACATCCTTGCCGAATGGCCCGGCAGCGCGGGCCGGTTCACCGCGGTGGTGCCCGAGGATCTGATCCGGGTCCGCGCCGCGGCAGGCGAGCGGCCCACCCCGGTGGGAGCCGACGGTGCCTGATCCCCGCGGATTCCTGCGCTACGACCGACGTGAACCGCCGCGCCGGCCCGCC
Organism: Rhodococcus sp. 14C212; assembly: GCF_011058195.1. NCBI lineage: Bacteria > Bacillati > Actinomycetota > Actinomycetes > Mycobacteriales > Nocardiaceae > Rhodococcus > Rhodococcus sp. 14C212. Next base: position 869 of record NZ_JAALEH010000072.1, read on the forward strand.
GCCGAACGCGTCCGCGACTGGGCGGAGGTGCACCGGGCGCAGCCCCCGGACGAGGAGGCGCGCTCGCTCCGGGAGCAGGCCGCCCGCTGCATGGACTGCGGTATCCCCTTCTGCCACAGCGCCGGCACCGGTTGCCCGCTCGGCAACCTCATCCCCGAGTGGAACGACCTGGTGCGTCGTGATCTGTGGGCCGAGGCCGCCGACCGGCTGCACGCCACCGACAACTTCCCCGAGTTCACCGGCCGGCTGTGCCCGGCCCCCTGTGAATCCGCCTGCGTGCTCGCCCGGGACGACCACACCGCGGGCGTGACCGTCGAACGGATCGAGCGGGCGATCGCCGACCGGGCCTGGGCCGACGGCCGCGTGCCGCCGCGTCCCCCGGCCCGCAGCACCGGGCGATCCGTCGCCGTCGTCGGCTCCGGCCCGGCGGGTCTCGCCGCCGCCCAGCAGCTCACCCGCGCCGGACACGCCGTGACCGTCCTCGAACGCGCCGACCGGCTCGGCGGCCTGCTGCGCTACGGCATCCCCGCCTTCAAGATGGACAAGGCGCTCGTCGACCGCCGCCTGGCGCAGATGCGCGCCGAGGGCACGGTCTTCCGCACCGGCACCGAGGCCGGCGTCGACCCGGATGTCGCCGCGCTGCGGGCCGGCTTCGACGCGGTGGTCCTCGCGGTCGGGGCCGGCCGCGCCCGCGACCTGCCAGTCCCGGGCCGGGAACTCGGCGGGGTGCATCCCGCGATGGAATTCCTCGTCGCTGCCAACCACGAGTGCGAGGGCGACGGGCCGGCGGCCCTCACCGCCGCCGGACGGCACGTGGTGATCGTCGGCGGCGGGGACACCGGCACCGACTGCTTCGGCACCGCCCTGCGTCAGGGCGCGCGTTCCGTCACCCAGCTCGACTATCGGCCCCGTCCGCCCGGCCGCCGCGACGAGGACGTCACCCCGTGGCCGCTCGCGCCGTGGGTGCTGCGGACGGCGCCCGCGCACGAGGAGGGCGGAACCCGCCGGTTCGAAGTGACGGTGCAGCGCTTCGTCGGTATCCGTGGGCAGGTGCGGGCGCTCGAACTGGCCGAGGTCGACGCGCGCCGCATCCCCCTCGGGGACCCCTTCGAGATGCCCTGCGACCTCGCCCTCCTCGCGGTCGGCTTCGAAGGGGTGCAGCGCGGACCGCTCCTCGACGCCCTCGGCCTGACTCCCGGCGTGCGGGGCACTCTCGACTGCGACGAGCGCTGGCAGACCTCGGCCCCTGCGGTGTTCGTGTGCGGCGACGCCCACCGCGGTGCATCGCTGGTGGTGTGGGCGATCGCCGAGGGGCGCGCGGCGGCGCGCGGTGTGGACGCGTTCCTCACGGGCGAGTCGGCACTGCCGGCACCGGTGCATCCCCGGTCGCTGCACCTGGACCCCCGGCGTTTCCCGGCTCGGCCGCCCGGGTAGGCCACCTCGTGAGCGGTCGCACCGGTCGCCGCAGGAAAGGAGCGTCATGAGCACGATCACCGAGTCGGTCGACGTCCATGTCCCGATCACTACGGCCTACAACCAGTGGACGCAGTTCGAGGAGTTCCCCCGCTTCATGGAGGGCGTCGAGCAGGTCCGCCAGATCGACGACACCCACACCCACTGGGTCGTCAAGGTCGCCGGTGGGACGAAGGAGTTCGACGCGACGATCACCGAGCAGCATCCCGACGAGCGCGTCGCATGGAGGTCCGACGCCGGGCCGGACCACGCCGGCGTGATCACCTTCCACCGGCTCGACGATTCGAACACGCGGGTCACCGCGCAGATGGACATCGACCCCGAGGGCTTCTTCGAGAACGTCGCCGACAAACTCGGCCTCCTCGACCTCCGCGTCAAAGGCGACATGCGGCGGTTCAAGGAGTTCATCGAGAAGCAAGGCGTCGCCGACGGCGCATGGCGCGGCGAGGTCGATCGTCCCGGCCCGTGACCGCGAGCTTCCCGACCGAAGGAGACCCCGTGACGGAGAAGAAGTCGACCGACGACAACCGGCCCGAGGGGGGCCGGCCCGGCCCGGTGGACGAGGGCAAGGACGGCGGCATGGCGACTCGGGAGCGCGCCCCGGAGATCGCGGAGAATTCCACCGCAGAGAACTCCACCGACGACTGATCGCGGATGCCGGAAGTGGCGATGCGGGCCGAACCGCATCGCCACTTCCGCCGTCGCACGGCTGTCGACGGTCACGGGCCGGTGACGTGCTCCTCATGGCCGGTGCCGGATCAGTGGACGGCGAACCGCAACGCGAAGTTGTTCAGGGTGGCGGGCAGCGGCCGTGCCGGATCCGGCTTCAGGCGGGAGGTCAGCGTGAACTCGGCGTCGGCGAGCAGATGGGCGAGCAGGGTGCTGGCGACGAACAGGACGAGATTGCGGCCCGGGCACCCGGCCGGGCCGATGCTGAACGGCACGAGTGCCGGATATCGGTCGGCCTCGCCGTCGATCCAGATCTCCGGCGCGAACCGGTCCGCGAACGGCAGCGTCTCGCGATCGCGGTGGAAGGCCGGCGCCAGCACGACGAACCCGGTCCCGGACGGGATCGTGTAGCTGCCGCGCTCGTCGCTCCACGTCGTGTCCGCCGTCGAATCCCGCAGGATCGCGGGAGTGGTCGGCCACAGCCGGGTGGTGTCGAGGACGCACCCGCGCAGGTACTCGAACGGCTCCGGGGCGCCCAGGTCGGCGGCGCCGATCTCGCTCCGGGCCCGCGCCCGCTGTTCCGGATGGGTGGCCAGTACGGCCAGCGCGCGGGCGGTGACCATGCCCGCGGCGTCGAAGGCGAACAGCCAGTGCGGGATCTGGCCCTGGGGATCGACCGCGGCCGGTGCGGCGATCTCGCCCAGCGCGCCGGCGAGGGTGCCGGCGGGGGCCCGCTCGACGTAGCCGTGCAGCCGTTCGGTGAAGCGGTCGCGCAGCCGATGGCGCACCGGGTGGGCGTAGGACCAGTTGCCGTCGGACCGCAGCCGCCACAGCTGATCGGTGAGAGTGTCGTCTCCGCGTGCCGCGTCGCCGAGGACGAGCCGACGCACCAATCGCCACCAGGAGCGGGTGAACTCGGCGGCGCTCAGGTCGCCTTCCGCTCGGGCCCGGCGCAACAGCCCGTTCGCCTCCTCCTCGATCGTGCGCACCATCGGTGTGGCGAGCCGGTGCAACTCGCGATCGGTGTCGAGGGCCTTCTCGTTGACGGCCCGGCGCCGGTCCCGCAGCGGGTTGCGCGAGACCAGCACGCCGTGGGGCTGGAACGGCGCGAGGGCGGCCCGCTTCTCGACCGTCGCGGCGGTGAAGGACCCCGCGTCGGTCCGCAGCACGGTGTCGACGTCCGAGGGTGAGAGCACCACGGCGAGCGTCCGTCCGGGCAGCGACACGGTGAGGGGGCCGTCGCCGTAGCGGTCGCGCAGGCGCGCAACGGTCGCGACGATGCGCGCGTCGGCCTGCGTCCGCTCGAGCAGGCCCATCACCGTGCGCCGGCGCGCGATGGCCCCCGCTGCGACGAACGGCAGGCCGACTTCGGCGGCGAGCCGGGCGGTGTCGGCCGCCGACGCGCGGCGCACACCCGACGCGGATGGGCTCTGGACTACGGGACCGGCCATCGACGGCCTCCTTCCGACGCGGTGCCACGATCAAGACACGGTGTCACGATCAGGGGGAGGATCACCGCCCGGGCGGATCGCTAAACGTGACCCGCCCGCGCCCGGCGGTACTTCAGGCGCTCGCCGCCGCGGTGGTGCCGGATCCGCTCGCGCGCAGGTCCGTGAGGAAGGCGTTGGCCCACCGGTCGACATCGTGGTGGAGCACCTGGGTACGCAGAGACTGCATCCGGCGCGCCGCCGTCGCCGCGTCCTCGGTGGCGGCGGTGACGATCGCGCGTTTGACGGCGTCGAGATCGTGCGGGTTGACCAGATGCGCGCGGCGCAGTTCGCTGGCCGCCCCGGTGAACTCGCTCAGTACGAGGGCGCCGGTGCCGTCGGTCCGGCAGGCGATGTATTCCTTGGCGACGAGGTTCATGCCGTCGCGCAGGGGCGTGACGAGCATGACGTCCGCCGCGCTGTACAGGGCCATGAGCTCGTCGCGGTCGACGGGCCGGTGCAGGTAGTGCACCACCGGCCGGCCCAGCTGCCCGTACTCGCCGTTGAGGTGGCCCACCTTGCGCTCGATGTCCTCGCGCAACTGTGCGTAGGCGGACACGCGCTCGCGACTCGGGGTGGCCAGCTGCACCATGGCGACCTTCTCGGGGTCGAGGGTGCCCTCGTCGAGCAGTTCGTGCAGCGCCTCGAGCCGAAGGTCGATGCCCTTGGTGTAGTCGAGCCGGTCCACGCCCAGCAGCAGGGTCTCGGGGTTGCCGAGTTCCTCGCGGACCTGCGCGGCTCGCTCGCGGATGTGCGGGGACCGGACGCGTTCGGCGAAGTGGGCCGAGTCGATCGAGATGGGGAAGGCGCCGACCTGTACCCGCCGGTCGCCGACGTCGACGGTGCCCACGCACGAGTCCAGGTCGGAGTGCGCGCTCGTGTGCAACCCGAGCAGCCGCTGTGCCAGGAACAGGAAGTTGCGGGCACCGCCGGGCAGATGGAAGCCCACCAGGTCGGCGCCGAGCAGGCCCTCCACGACGGCGGTGCGCCACGGCAACTGCAGGAACAGCTCGGTGGGCGGGAAGGGGATGTGCAGGAAGAAGCCGATCTTCAGGTCGGGCCGGAGGTCGCGCAGCATCTTGGGCACGAGCTGGAGCTGGTAATCGTGCACCCACACGGTCGCGCCCGGGGCGGCCGCGTCGGACGCCGCCTCGGCGAAGCGACGGTTGACCGCGACGTACGTCCGCCACCACGTCCGGTCGTAGACGGGAGCGACGATCGCGTCGTGGTACAGCGGCCACAGCGTCGCATTGGAGAATCCCTCGTAGTAGTCGGCGACCTCGCCTTCGGTGAGGGAAACCGGATGCAGCGTGATGCCGTCCTCGGTGAACGGATCGAACGCGACGTCGGGGGCGCCCGGCCAGCCCACCCACGCGCCGTCGGCGGCGCGCAGCACCGGCTCCAGGGCGGTGACGAGCCCCCCCGGACTGCGACGCCACCCCCCGCGTCCGTCGTCGGCCGACGGGTCGTAGTCCACCGGGAGCCGATTGGCCACCACCACCAGGTCCGCTGCGGTCATCGCGTCGCGCCTCCTTGCTCGACACCGGGGCGAATCGCTCCGGCAACGTCCGTCGAACTCGTACTTATGACAAGTAGTTTTTGTGTATCACCCGGGGCGGGGTACGGAGGCACTTCGCCGCGCTCGGAATCCCGGGACGCGGCGCCTCCGCACCCCTCCGGTAGATAATCTGTCTCGCAGAATAAAGGTTTTGTCAAATGGAAGGTGCAATTCCTGCGGATCTCCGGTCCGGTGCGGGGCGTGGGAGGGGGATCAGGCAGTGTCCTACTCGTGGTCCTACTCGTGGAAGGTTGCACGGGCTTCCTTCCCCGCGGTTTCGACGCCCGGGCGCCGGGGTAACCCGGTCAGCGGGGTGCCCGGCACCCACGTGCCGACACCGGCGGGCCGGCGAGACGGCCTGCGGAGGTACGACACACGACCCGGTAGGAGGAATCGAAGATGGCGAAGTTCACCGTCCCCGGCCTGAGCGACAGCGAGGGTGCCCGGGTGGCCGAAGTGCTGCAGAATCGGCTCAGCGCCTACAACGACCTGCACCTCACCCTCAAGCACGTTCACTGGAACGTCGTGGGACCGAACTTCATCGGCGTGCACGAGATGATCGATCCGCAGGTCGAGGCGGTTCGCGGATTCGCCGACGACGTCGCCGAACGCATCGCCGCACTCGGATCGTCCCCGAAGGGCACCGCGGGCGCGATCGAGAAGGACCGTTCGTGGGACGACTATTCGGTGGGGCGGGACACCGCCCAGGCCCACCTCGCCGCCCTCGATCTGGTGTACGACGGCGTGATCGGGGACTGCCGCAAGGCGATTGCGGAGGTCGGGCAGATCGATCCGATCACCGAGGACCTGCTCATCGGGCAGACGCGCGACCTCGAGAAGTTCCAGTGGTTCGTCCGGGCTCACCTCGAGAACTCGGCCGGAACCCTGGCACACGAGGGCGCGCGCACCGAACAGCAGGCCGCGGACGAAGCCCGCTGAGCGAGCGGCCGGCCGGCCGGGTCCTTCGCCCGCCGCTGCGCAGACGTCATCGGCCGCCGGACAGCGCATTCCATGCCCCGCGCCGTCCGGCGGCCGGTGCGTGTCCGCTGTGAGGTCGCTCAGCTGTTGTCGTTGTCCGCCCGCAGGCGCGCGTTGTCCGACTCGAGTCGCGCGTTGGCATCCTCGAGCCGGGCCTTGTCGGATTCGAGGCGGGCCTTGTCCGATTCGAGCCGTGCATTGTGGGATTCGAGACGTGCGTTGTGGGACGCCAGTTCGGCGTGGTTCGACTCGAGGCGGAAGATCTGGGCGATGCCGGCCAGATTGATGCCCTCGGCGAGGAGTTCGCTGATGCGTCGCAGGCGCGCCACGTCCTCGTCGCTGTAGCGGCGGGTGCCGCCTTCGGTGCGCGCGGGGCTGAGCAGTCCGCGGCGTTCGTACAGGCGCATGGACTGTGGATCGACCCCGGACAGTTCGGATGCCACCGAGATGCCGTAGACCCCCCGGCGGGAGTGCGGTACCGGCTCCTTCCTCGTCTTCTCCATTCCAGATTCCCTCGCTCGATGTCCTGGCTGCCACGGCCTCCGGCGTGCCGAATCTACCCGATCACCACAGAAAACCTACCGTGTCGGAGATAGCTCCCGGGTGACGCCGGAGCGGACTCGGACCGCCGGGGAACGGGGCGTCCGGTACGACTATCTCTGTGGTATGCCACATATTTTATGCATCGCGTGGAGTGTCGGTGATCGACGCTGCGGCGGCACCTCCGTGCCCGCACCCGCGGTCCGGACCGCGCTGCCGCCGGCGCCCCCGCCGGATGCGTCTCCGTCGCAGCGGGTTCCGCGGGCCGCCTCGGCGCCGAGCAGTCCGGGCACCGCGCCCGGCGGAGGTGCGGCGACGGCCGGACCGACGGCCGGGGCGACCGGACGTCGGTCCTCGGCCGCGCGGGCACGGCGGCGGCGCTGCACCGGCCGTGCTCCGCCACCGCCGCCCGGGTACTAGGCTCGACCGCGTGACCCGACGCACCAAGATCGTTTGCACCATGGGCCCGGCCACGGCAGACCCCGAGGTCCTGAGGGAACTCGTCGACGCCGGGATGGACGTGGCCCGCCTCAACTTCAGCCATGGCGAACACGCCGATCACGAGGCCCACTACCGCCGCGTGCGGGAGGCCTCCGATGCCAGCGGGCATGCCGTCGGCATCCTCGCCGACCTGCAGGGCCCGAAGATCCGCCTCGGCCGGTTCGCCGAGGGGCCGACGGTGTGGAATGCGGGCGAGATCGTCCGGATCACCGTCGACGACGTCGAGGGAACCCACGACCGGGTCTCGACCACCTACAAGCAGCTCGCCGACGACGCGCGCCCGGGGGATCGCCTGCTCGTCGACGACGGCAAGGTCGGCCTGGTCGTCGAGCACGTCGAGGGCACGGATGTGGTCTGCCGCGTCACCGAGGGTGGGCCGGTCAGCAACAACAAGGGCGTATCCCTGCCGGGGATGAACATCTCGGTGCCGGCGCTGTCGGAGAAGGACATCGAGGATCTCGAGTTCGCCATGCGGCTCGGCGTGGACTTCGTCGCCCTGTCGTTCGTGCGTTCCCCGGCCGACATCGAGCTCGTGCACGAGGTGATGGATCGGGTCGGCCACCGCGTGCCGGTGATCGCCAAGCTCGAGAAGCCCGAGGCCATCGAGAACCTCGAGGCGGTCGTGCTGGCGTTCGATGCGGTGATGGTCGCCCGCGGTGACCTCGGCGTCGAGATGCCGCTCGAGGAGGTGCCGCTGGTGCAGAAGCGGGCGATCCAGATCGCCCGCGAGAACGCCAAACCCGTCATCGTGGCCACGCAGATGCTCGAGTCCATGATCGAGAACTCCCGGCCGACCCGCGCCGAGGCCTCCGACGTCGCCAACGCGGTCCTCGACGGCGCGGACGCGGTGATGCTCTCCGGCGAGACGTCGGTGGGCAAGTACCCGGTCGAGACGGTGCGGACGATGGCCCGCATCATCGCGGCCGTGGAGTCCGACCCCACCCGGGTGCCGGCGCTGACCCACGTGCCGCGCACCAAGCGCGGGGTGATCTCCTACGCGGCGCGCGACATCGGCGAGCGACTCGACGCCAAGGCGCTGGTGGCGTTCACCCAGTCCGGCGACACGGTGCGGCGCCTGGCGCGGCTGCACACCCGGCTGCCGCTGCTGGCGTTCACCCCGGTGCCGCACATCCGCAGCCAGCTGGCGCTGACCTGGGGCACCGAGACCTTCTCCGTCGAGCCGGTCGACACGACCGATGTGATGGTGCAGCAGGTCGACGCGGCGCTGCTCTCGCTCGGCCGGTACCAGCGGGGCGACCTCGTGGTCATCGTGGCCGGGTCCCCGCCCGGCCGCTCCGGGTCGACCAACCTGATCCACGTGCACCGGATCGGGGAGAAGGACACCCATTGAGCCGTCGCACCGCGACCGATCTCGAGGTCCTCGTCGATCTGCTCGATCTCGAGCGGGTCGACGAGGACCTCTACCGGGGTGAGCACCCGGCCCAGGTGGGCAGCCGCACCTTCGGCGGCCAGCTCGTCGCCCAGGCCCTGATCGCGGCCGGCCGCACCGTCGGGGACCGGCCGGTGCACGCGCTCAACGCCCACTTCATCCGCGGCGGTGACGTCAAGGCACCGATCGAGTACCGGGTGGTCCGGCACCGGGACGGCCGGGATTTCGCGAACCGCATGGTCACCGCCTCCCAGGACGGCCGGGAGCTGTTCGTCATGCTCGCCGCCTTTCAGCGGTGGGGCAAGGGACTCGAGCATGCGGTGAGCGTTCCCGAGGTGCCCTACCCGGACGTGCTGCCGCCGCTCGGGGACCACCTGTCCGGGTTCGAGGATCACCTCCCGCACTTCGTCAACGCCCTCAAGCCGATCGACATGCGGTACGCCAACGACCCCGCCTGGATCCTCAAGGGCACCGGGGAACGCCTCTCGCACAACCGGGTGTGGATGCGCGCCGACGGCGCGCTGCCCGAGGACACGCTCCTGCACGCCGCCACCCTCGCCTACAGCTCCGATACCACCGTGCTCGACTCGATCCTCACCACCCACGGACTGTCCTGGGGGCTGGACCGGATCGTCGCCGCCACCGTCAACCACTCCATGTGGTTCCACCGGCCGGTCCGGTTCGACGAATGGACGTTGTACGCCACCGAGTCCCCGGTCGCGGCGGGATCGCGCGGGCTGGCGACGGGCCGCTACTTCACCCTCGAGGGGGAACTCGTGGCGACGGTCGTGCAGGAGGGGCTGATCCGCCACTTCCCGCGCCGCGGCTGACGCGGGCGACCGTGTCCGCGCCGCCGCCTGGGTGCTGACACGGTCGCCCTCGCCGTCACCGCCCCGGGCGGCCCGGCACGCCACTGGACCTGGTGGAGAACCCGACGAACCGTTTCCTTCCCTGTGGCCTCCTCGGGGCTGCGTAGGTTCCTCCCGTGGACGAAACCCTCGGGAACATTTCCGCGTCCAACGCGGTTCCGAGCACGTTCTTCGCCAACTGCCCCGGCAGGCCGGTCGGGCCGAGCAGCTCGACGCCTGCACTTCGGCGCGAGCCGGAAGCTGCTGCGAGCTGCTGCGGATCGCGCCCAGCACGTCGGATCTGATGGGCTGGTTCGCATCACCGCAGAGTGGTCGCGATGGTGGAGGCGATCGGCGCGGAGGCGGAACATCGGGATACGACCTGGGGCCGGCACGGGACGATTTCAGGGTGTGGTGTTCGCCGACGAGGACGAGGTCGGGTAAGTCGGCGGGGCCCGCTGTCCGGACGACGCCGGAGAGTCTCGAACTCGAGGTCCGGTCACCGGTCGAACACCGGGCGGCGGTGTGCGCCGGCAAGGTCGCCGGTATTCGCGTGGCCTTCCGGGGAATCGAGTCGGAGGCTGCCGCGCATCTGCTGCTGTCCGTCGTCACCCTGGCCGCCGGCCGGTGGACCCTCGGTCGAGTTGCCGCGGTCGTGCTCACCGATCGGCAGCACGCGCAGCGCCGCTCGGTATTGGTCTGTCAGACAACGGAGTTGGCGCGGTGTGCGCTGTCGGGTCCCGGTGTCGGCAGCAGGCCTGCGGAACGGATGACACCCCGGACCTTCCGAGGTCGTCTCCGGGGGCGCGAGCCCACATGAAGGCGATAACCCGGTTGCATCACACAGGCCGCAGATCCTGGTCCGGATGGTCGATCGTCGTGACAGGGGGAGGCCCCGTTCGTCGAGCGTTCTGCTCGAGGGACGGGTCGGATCCTTGCCGGTGCCCAGGAGTGGTGCTGGTTCGGCGCGCCGCTCAGAGGCCGCGAGCCTGGCGGGCGTGCCGGCCCCTGGGTCCCACAGCGACTTCGAACTCGACTTCTTGGCCGTCCCGAAGGGCCCGGTAGCCACGGCATTCGATGTCGGCGTACTCGATGAACAGGTCGGCGCCGCCGTCGTCGGGGGCGATGAAGCCGAAGCCTTTCTCCCCGTTGAACCACCTCACCACGCCATGCACCACAGTGACCACTTCCTTCCCGCGTCGCCCCCCTACGTCCGATCTGATTTTGTCATTGCTCGGGTCTGCCGTGGGGGTGTGGTTCGCGAAATCGCGGCGACATTCGCCTGCGATAGGTGTTCGGTCTGCTCTACCGTTGTGACGGGTGACAAAGATAGGCGGTCGCCGCCTTCCGGGTATCTCGCACGGCCAGGTGACCCTGGCTGCGACCGGCGGGAGGCCGAGCCAAAGGGACGCCATGGTGCTGCTGTACTCACACACGGACGGCGACGCTCGGGTGTTCCGGGTGGACTTCTCCGTTCCCGAGCAGGCGACGTTCGAGATCTCGGTCGATCGGAGTGGCGCAGGAGCCGTGGTGGTCCGCGTCTGCGGCGACGTCGACATCACCACCGCGCCTTTGCTGGACTGTGTTCTTCAGCAACGATTTTCGGGACGTGGTGTGGTCGTGGATCTGCTCCAGGTCGACTTCTTCGGGTGTGCGGGATTGACGGTGCTCGAGTCGGCGGCGTGCGGGACCGGTCTCGGCGGGCCCGTGATCGCTGCCGTTGCCGTCGGAGAGGTCAGGCACGCGTTGCAGGTCACCGGAATCGATCGGGTACTTCCCTGTTGCGCTGATCTGGGCCGGGCCGTCGAGCTGGTCGGCCGCCGACGACGCCGGGTTGCGGTCGGGCCGGGAGTTGGTGCCGGTGTGCAGCGAGAGGACCTGCCGCGGAATCCGGCGTCGGGGTAGTCCGGCGGGGCGGCTGCTGTGCGCGGTGCTGTGGTGGGGGGATCCGCGAGGGGCTCGCAGTCTGCCGCAGTGTGCGAGGGGGCGAGGCAAGGAGCGGTCGGATGCAGGCAACGGAGGCAGGAAGCGAGGACGCGTGGGTGTTGCAGCCGTCGGCGGTCGCGGTGCTCGACGGGGTGTGGGTGGGCAGCGCGACGGTCGTCGGGGCGTGGGTGTTCGGTTCGTTGCTGTGGGCGGTACTCGTGATGCTGGTCTGCGCCGGCACCCACGCCGTCGGCCGCCTTCCGGGCGGGCGCTCCGGGCCGGGACCGTGCCCCGGGGAAACCGTCACGGGTGTGCGGGCTTCGGGGGCCGGTACACCGGAGTTCGTCGAGCGAGGGAGAACGTCATGATCAGAGCACTGATCTTCGCCGCCGGGGCGGCCGCGGGTTTCGTGGTAGGCGCCCGTTCGGGCCGACGCGCGTACGAAACGATGAAAGAGCAGTCCCTCGACGTCTGGCACCACCCGGCTGTGCAGAAAAAGGTGGGTGGGGCGACGCAGACGGTCAAGGACAAGGCTCCGGAGCTGCAGCGCCAGGTCGCGGCGCTGGCGAAGAAGGCCACCCACCGCGGCCCCGACACGGGGTCGGACACCGGCACTGCCCCCGGCATCCCGCCGACCGAGGCCGTACCCGACGCCCCGGCGGTCACAGAACCCACCGTTCCTCCGGCGACGGACGGCAGGTCCGTCTCGAGCACGTAAACCGAGCCCGGGTCCGCATTGCGCTGGCGGGCTCTGTCCCGAACGGTGCGGTGCGGGGCCGGCGCGTCGATCGGCGGCCGGCGCCCCGACTGCGGCCGCTCGGTCACGGCGGCTGGTGACCGCAGCGCCTGTCGCCTCCGGCCCCGTTCGATCACGGGGACGGATCGTCGTCTGCCCCTACCGCACCGCCGATCTGAGGTTCTCGGCTCCCGCGCCCGTAGCGTCGGGTGCGGCGATACGACCTCATCACCCCCTCCCGTCCCAGATCGACCTCGAAGATCGCCAGGATGTCCGCTGAGGAGGGGATGCGCCGGTCGTCGACCACCTCCACCTCGACCACCCAGCCGTCGTCGCTCGGGACCACCGAGATGGCCCCTTCGCAGGGTTTGCCGGTCAACTGCGCGATGCAGCGGACAGCGATGACGGCCGCGCCCGCCGCGGACAACGCCGCGGTCGTCTGCCGACCGCCGGTTCGGGAGTGCTCGGGTAGCTTCGGTGTCTTCTGCTCGTTCATGTCGTCTCCCGCGTCGCGGTGTCTGTTCGGTGCCGGGCGATCTCGTCGTCCTCGACGACCTCGCTGTCGTGGATCTCGCCGTGCCAGCCGGCGACGCCGTCCGGGTGCAGGACGGCCTCGGTCATCACGTGACGTGCGAAGTGCTTCCGTTCCATCCGTGCTCGTCGGCCGACGGCTCGCCACAGGTTGGCGGTGGCCCGTCGCATTGTTTCGGGTTCCTGTGCCGGTGCATGCGTGGTCATCGTGGCCTCCTCCGGCCCGTTCGCCGCCGCACTCCGATCACCGGGGTGGCGCAACGGTCCAGGTGTAGTCGCTCGTCGAGAGCGATCTGCTCGATGCGTGCCGCGGGCCCGAACAGGCTATGGGCCTGCGCCGTGGCCCGCAGCTGGACCGGCGAGCCGGACAGCGGCGCGGTGACGACCACCTCGCCAGCAGTGTGGTGTCGGACTCGGTGGGTGCACCTGCATCCGCCAGTCGAGGGTGCGCGCCGGCCGACGCCGCGCCAGTTCGAGCTGCACCACCTCGCGCATTCCGGGCGTGTGCTCCTGCGCACAGCGGGTGTCGGTGCGCAGACGATCGGCGAGGACCTGTAGGTCGGTGGTCGACCAGACCTGCAGGTCTTGCCGCGGTACGCCCTCACGACGAGCGGAACCGGGTGTAGCCACACTCGGGGGGTAGCAGCGGTGCGGGGAGATATCGGCGCCATGGTGGACTCCTGAGCGGTCGGCTCGGCTGTGCACCGCCGACCGGACTTCCCGCACTCCACGAGGAGTGTAGCGCGGCGGTAAACCGGGGCGGGGGATTGCCGCCCGCATCGAGCCGTCCCGGGAGTGGTGTTCGCGGGCGCCGGCGCCGCGCCTGGGAGCGCCCTGCCGGTCCGATTCCGACCCACGATCATGCGATGCCGGAAACTGGGCTGATGACGATGTTCACCCCGATCGGCCCGGCCGCCCTTGCCGGCGTCATCGCCGAACGCGCCGCCGGGCACCGCCGACGGGTGTGCGTCGGGATCTCCGCCGCCGACGCGGCCGCACCGCTCAACCTTGCCGAGGAGGTCGCCGCGCGCCTGCGCGTCGAGGGCCGGCCGGCGGCGGTGCTGTCGCTGCACGACTTCGTGCGCCCGGCCTCGCTCCGTTTCGAGCACGGCCGCACCGATCACGAGAGCTACCGCTGGACCTGGTTCGACTACGGCGCGCTCGACCGCGAAGTCGTTCGGGGACTTCACGAGAAGAACCGATGGCTGCCGCGGTTGTGGGACGAGGCGGGGGACCGGTCGGCCCGTGCCCGGCGGGTGGACGCGCCCGACGGTCAGGTGCTCGTGGTCGCCGGCCCGATGTTGCTCGGTCGCGGACTCGCCTTCGACGTCACGGTGCACCTGGCGATGTCGCGGGCCGCGTTGGGCCGGCTGACGCCCGACGAGGACCGCTGGACGATCCCGCCGCTGCTCGAACACGACCACGCCGCGGCCGCGGAGGCCGACATCGTCGTGCGGTACGACCATCCGGATCGCCCGGCGATGCACGCCGCCGGTGCGATCCGGTCCGGGAACGGGGACCGGCGATCCGGTCAGCGGCAATGAGCCGGTCGGCGGGCGGGTCCCGATGCCGGGCGGCGGGCGATTGCACGCACACCGGGCCCTGACGTCGAGCCTCGACCGGTCGACGAGCGATACCTCCCCGCACTGGGCCCTGTGCGCGTGACGTGGGGCGCTCGGTCGGTCACAGCTTGTAGCCGATCGTGCGCAGCAGCGCCTTGCGGTCGGCGACGTCGGCACTCGTCTCCACGCCGAGGGGTGGGTTCCCGTCGATCACCCCGGCAATGCCTCGGCCGAGTTCCGTCTCGGCCACGATGATCTCGACGGCGTTGGCCGTGGCGCAGAAGATGCCGCAGACCTCGGGTACCTGCTTCAGCGTGTTCAGGATGTTCACCGGATAGCCGTCCTCCACGAACACGACGAACGAATGGCCCGCGCCGACCGCCAGTGCATTGCGTCTGGCCAACTCGACGAGCCGGTCGTCGTTGCCCGAGAAACGCACGAGGCGAGGCCCGGAGGCTTCGCAGAACGCCACACCGAACCGGAGGTGGGGACTCACCCCGGCCAGTGCTTCGTGCAGGTCCTCGACGGTCTTGATGAAGTGGGCCTGCCCGACGACGACGTTCATGTCGTCGGGCTTGTCGATCGCCACGATGTGCATCTCCACGATCGCCTCCTCGGATGCCCTGCGGCCCGGCAGGCCGGCGTCGACAGACAGTCTGCCCCGCTGGGCAACCCGGGGCAACGACGGGCGAACCGGAGAGGAACGAAGCGGATCTGCCGAGCCCCGCCGGCGTGCGGCGCCGGCAGGACCGGATCCGGGATCGGACCGGCTCGGGTTCTCGGCACGCAACATCCCGGATGGTGTTCTCGCCCAGCCGGTCCCGCACCGCGTCAGCGACCGATGCCGCCGCAGACGCAGGCTTCGGCTCGTGGGGCTGCCCGAAGCCGAAGCCTGCGTCGACGGGGTCCTCAGCAGGATCGCCGTCACCGTGCGCCATACGGGTCCGCGACAGCACTCGCACGCCCGTGCGGCGGACGACCGAGGGACCAATGCCCCTATGCCGGCCGTTCCGGGCGGCGCATGATCGGCTCGACGCGATCTGCACCGGAGGGAGCGGCCGTGACGACCAGCAGCGACGCGGTGATCCGCAAGACGGCCGACGACCTGCGGGTCCCACCGAACCTGTCGGATTACGAGGCCACCTGTGCCCGGTTCGCGTGGGACGAGGCGGCGGCGCAGATGCCGGGCCCCCCGGGCGGGGGATGCAACATCGCCTGGTCGGCGGTCGACCGGCATGCGGACGGCCCGCTCCGGGACCGCCCCGCGCTCCGGTTCCTCGGCGCCGGTGACGCGACGGGCCGTATCGACGTCACGGAGTTGTCGTACGGCGACCTCGCAGACCGTGTCCGGCGCTTCACCCGCGTCCTGCGCGACCTCGGAATCGGCAAGGGCGACCGGCTGTTCGTGTTCTCCGGCCGGATCCCCGAGCTGTACATCGCCGTCCTCGGCGCCCTGCGCAACGGCACGGTCGTCACTCCGCTGTTCTCGGCCTTCGGTCCCGAACCCCTGCTCACCCGCCTCGAACTCGGCTCCGCACAGGTATTGGTGACCACGGAGGCGCTGTACCACCGGCGCGTCGCGGGGGTGCGCGACCGGGTGCCGACCCTCGAGCACGTGCTGCTCGTCGGCGACGACGCCGCCGCCGCCACCGACGTTCCCGGCACCCTCGACCTGCGGGCACTGCTCGACGCCGCCGAGCCGGCCGCCGACCCCACACCCACGACTGCCGACGACCCGTCGTTGCTGCACTTCACCAGCGGCACCACCGGCACCCCGAAGGGGGCGCTGCACGTGCACGGCGCCGTCGTCACCCACTACGCCACCGGCCGATACGCGCTCGACCTGCATCCCGACGACATCTACTGGTGCACCGCCGATCCCGGCTGGGTGACGGGCACGTCGTACGGCATCGTCGCGCCGCTGCTGCACGGCGTCACCTCGATCGTCGACGAAGCCGAGTTCGACGCCGAACGGTGGTACCGGATCCTGCAGGACCAGCAGATCAGCGTGTGGTACACCGCCCCCACCGCCATCAGGATGCTCATGCGTGCCGGACCCGAGGTCGCGGGACGCTACCGGTTCCCGAACCTTCGGTTCGTCGCCAGCGTCGGCGAGCCGTTGGCACCCGACGCCGTGTGGTGGGGCACCGAGGTGCTGGGGCTGCCCATCCACGACAACTGGTGGCAGACCGAGACCGGCGGCATCATGATCGCCAACACGCCGGCGTTCGACATCAAGCCGGGATCGATGGGCCGGCCCCTGCCCGGCGTCGACGCCCGGATCGTCCGCCGCGACGAGGACGGCACCGTGCACGAGGTCACCGATGCCGACACCGAGGGGGAACTGGCGCTGCGGGCGGGCTGGCCGTCGATGTTCCGCGGCTACCTGAACCAGGACGAGCGCTACCGCAAGTGCTTCGCGGGCGATCTCTACCTCACCGGGGACCTCGCGCGCCGCGACGCCGACGGGTACTTCTGGTTCGTCGGCCGCGCCGACGACGTGATCAAGTCCGCCGGCCACCTCATCGGACCGTTCGAGGTCGAGAGCGCGCTCGCCGAACACCCGGCCGTGCTGGAAGCCGCCGTGATCGGTGTGCCGGACGAGATCCTCGGCGAACGGGTGAAGGCGTTCGTCGTCCTCGAACGCGGCGTCGAACCCGACGACGCGCTGCGCCGCAAGCTGATCGGGCACGCCCGCGTCCGGCTCGGTGCGGCCGTCGCCCCGAAGGAACTCGCGTTCGTCGACTCGCTGCCGCACACCCGCAGCGGCAAGACCCTGCGCCGGCTGCTCAAGGCCCGCGAGCTCGGCCTCGCGGAGGGCGACACGTCGACGCTCGAGACCCCGGAGGTGGCCGGATGACGAGCGACACCGAGCGGGCCGGCGGGGGCGCCGCCGGCTTCCCCTACGACCGCGACTTCGCGCTCGCGCTGCTGGCCGACATGCTGCGCATCCGCCGGATGGAGGAGAAGGCCGCCGAACTCTACGGCGCCGGCAAGATCCGCGGATTCCTGCACCTGTACGTGGGGGAGGAGGCCGTGGCGGTCGGCGCCCTGCACGCGCTCGACCCGGGCGACACGGTCGTGGGCACCTACCGTGAGCACGGGCACGCCCTGATCCACGGGCTGTCCATGAACGCGATCATGGCGGAGATGTTCGGCAAGCAGGAAGGCTGCTCCCGTGGGCGCGGCGGCTCGATGCACCTGTTCGACGCCGCGACCCGCTTCTACGGCGGCAACGCGATCGTCGGCGGGGGCCTGCCGCTGGCGGTGGGCCTCGCGCTGGCCGACAAGATGCAGAAGATCCCGCGGGTCACCGCGTGCTTCTTCGGCGAGGGGGCGATGGCCGAGGGAGCGTTCCACGAGGCGCTCAACCTCGCGGCCCTGTGGCAGCTGCCGGTGCTGTTCTGCTGCGAGAACAACCTGTACGCCATGGGCACCGCCCTGGCCCGGTCCGAGTCGCAGACCGACCTGTGCGCCAAGGCCGCCGCGTTCGGGGTGCCCACCCTCCGGACGGACGGGATGGACGTGCTCGCCGTCCACGAGACGGCCCGGGCCGGGGTCTCCCACGTCCGCAGCACCGGCGGACCGATGTTCCTCGAGTTCCAGACCTACCGATTCCGCGCCCACTCGATGTTCGACCCCGAGCTCTACCGCGACAAGGCCGAGGTCGAACGGTGGAAGGAACGCGGCCCCATCCACACGTTCTCGGCGCGGCTGAAGGCGCTGAATCTGCTCACCGAGGAACGGTTCCAGCAGCTCGACGCCCAGGCCGTCGCCGAGGTCGACGACGCCGTCGCCTTCGCCGAGGCCGGCACCTGGGAGCCGGAGTCCGACCTGCTCCGCGACGTGACCACACCGGCCGGGGAGGCACCGTGAAACTGAGCTACCGCGAGGCCCTGCGCGCCGCGCTGCACGACGCCCTGAGCACCGATCCGCGGGTGTTCCTCATGGGCGAGGACATCGGGCGATACGGCGGCACGTACGCCGTGACCAAGGGCCTGCTCGACGAGTTCGGACCCGAACGCATCCGCGACACCCCGCTGTCCGAGCTGGGCTTCGTCGGTGCGGGCATCGGTGCGGCACTCGGCGGGATGCGGCCGATCGTCGAGATCATGACCGTCAACTTCAGCCTGCTGGCCCTCGATCAGATCGTGAACGCCGCCGCCGCACTGCGCCACATGTCCGGCGGCCAGTTCTCCGTACCGATCGTGATCCGCATGGCCACCGGCGCCGGGCGGCAGCTGGCCGCGCAGCATTCGCACAGCCTCGAGGCGTGGTACGCGCACATCCCCGGCATCCGGGTGCTGGCCCCGGCGACCGTGCGCGACGCCCGCGGAATGCTCGCCCCCGCTCTTGCGGACCCGGACCCGGTGGTCGTGTTCGAGCACGCACTGCTCTACAACACCACCGCCGACATCGACCCCGACGAACCGGTCGACATCGACAGCGCGCGGGTCCTCCGGCCGGGCGGCGACGTGACCCTCGTCGCCTACGGCGGCACCGTCGGCAAGTCCCTCGTCGCGGCGGAAACCTTGGCGGGCAGCGGAATCGAGGCCGAGGTCGTCGATCTGCGGGTGCTGCGCCCGCTGGACACGGCCACCGTCGTGGACTCCGTCCGCCGCACCCACCGGGTGGTGGTCGTCGACGAGGGCTGGCGCAGCGTCGGCCTCGCCGCGGAGGTGACCGCCCGGATCGCCGAGGAGGCGTTCTACGACCTGGACGCGCCCGTGGCGCGGGTGTGCAGCGAAGAGGTGCCGGTGCCCTACGCCCGGCACCTGGAGCAGGCGGCGATTCCCCAGCCGGAGAAGATCGTCGCCGCCGTGCAGGCCTTGACGGGCGAGAGCTGAGGAGGCGACGTGTTCGAGTTCACCCTGCCGTCCCTCGGCGCCGACATGGACGAGGGCACCCTGACCGAATGGCGCGTCGGGCCCGGCGACACGGTCGAGCGCGGCCAGGTGATCGCCTCGGTGGACACCGCCAAGGCCGAGGTGGAGGTCGAGATCTGGCGGGACGGGGTCGTTCACCGGTTGCTCGCGGAACCGGGCATCACCCTGCCGGTCGGCGCGGTGATGGCAACCCTGCTCGAGCCCGGCGAGGACGCTCCGCCCGTCGCCGAGGCACCGGCGGCCGCGGCCCCGGTGGTGGCTCCCGTCGCCGCGGCCGGCGGCGCCGCCCCCGTCACCGAGGCGCCGCCGGCGCCGGCTCCGCCCGCCCCGGCTGCTCCGGCCGCGCGGCGGCGGGTCTCGCCGGCCGCCCGCCGGCAGGCCCGGCAGCTGGGCGTGGACCTCGACACCGTGACCGGCACCGGGCCCTGGGAGTCGGTGACGATCGAGGACGTCGATCGGGCGGCGGCTCGTGCCGGGGCCGCGCCGCCGCCCGCCGCCGCGGCGGCACCGACCAGGGCTCCGATCGACAAGGCCGCCGAGATGCGCCGCGCCATCGCGTCCGCGATGGGGCGTTCCAAGCGGGAGATTCCGCACTACTACCTGTCGGAACAGATCCCGCTCGCCCGTGCCCTCGACTGGCTCACGGAGTACAACGCGCAACGCCCGGTCACCGAGCGCGTCCTGCTTGCCGCGCTGCTGCTCAAGGCGGTCGCCCTGGCCACCCGCCGGTACCCCGAAATGAGCGGATTCTGGACCGACGGCGAGTTCCACCCGGCCCCGGCCGCGCACGTGGGGGTGGCGGTCTCCCTGCGCCAGGGCGGGCTGATCGCCCCGGCGATCCACGACGTCGCCGACCTCGCCCTGCCCGAGCTCATGGCGGCCCTCGCCGACCTCGTCAAGCGCGCCCGGGCGGGCTCGCTGCGCAGCTCGGAGATGTCCGACCCCACCGTCACCGTGACCAACCTGGGGGAGGAAAGCGTGGACTCGGTGTACGGGGTGATCTACCCGCCGCAGGTCGCACTGGTCGGCTTCGGCAAGCCGGCCCGGCGTCCGTGGGTCGACGGCGACGCGGTACGACCCGTCCCGGTGGTCACCGCGACCCTCGCCGCGGACCACCGGGTCAGCGACGGCCGGCGCGGCGCCCTGTTCCTGGCCGAGATCGCCGAACTGCTCCAGCACCCGGAACGACTGTGAGGTGAGATCGTGACCACCGACGAGACCAATACCGGCGGGACCGCCCGGGCCGACATCCGCGCCGCCGTCGTCGCCGCGATCGCCGACGTCGCACCCGAGATCGAGGACATCGAACTGGCGGGGGACCGGCCGCTGCGCCAGCAGGTCGACCTCGACTCGATGGACTGGCTGAACGTGCTGATCGGACTTCGTTCGTCGCTCGGGGTGGACATCCCCGAGGCGGACTACGCGCACCTGAGCACCCTCGACGGCCTGGTCGGATACCTGGCGCAGCGCCTCGGGCGGTGAGGCCGCACGGGATGGTCCGGGAACTGGATCCGGCCGTTCTCACCGGGTGCATTCTGTGAGAAGAACGACCGACGAGGATGCAGTCGTGGACGGGGACATGGCCGGGAACGACCCACTGTGTGGACGAGTCGGGGAGATCGCCGTGGCGCTGCGCCGGCTGTCGGACGCGCTCGACGAGGGCGACGAGTTGCCCGAGCTGCTGCGGCTGCTCGTCGGCAATGCCGTGAAGATCGTGCCCGATACCGGCATGGCGGGGGTGACGGTCCTGCGGGGCGGCCGCCCCACGACGGAGGCCTGCAGCAATCCGCTGCTCTACGAACTCGACCACGCCCAGTACCTCGCCGGCGCCGGGCCGGGCCTCGACGCCGTGCGGACCGGCCGGGTGGTGCGCGCGGACCGCGCCGAGATGCGGCGCCGCTGGCCGGCGTTCGCCGAGCGCGCGGAACGGTTCGGGACGGCGAGTGCGCTGGCCGCGCCGCTGCGGATCGACAACGCGACGGCCGGATCGTTCAACCTCTACAGCGAGCACGACCACGGGTTCGATTCTCTGGACGAGACCCTGGTGGAGGTGTTCACGACGGCCGTGGAGACCGCACTGCGGCAGGCCCGTCGCTGTGCCCGGGCCCGGGCGGAGATCACGCAACTCGATCGGGCCCTGCGTTCGCGTCCGACCATCGACCACGCCGTCGGGATCGTCATGGCCGCCCGCGGCCTGAGCGCCGAGGAGGCCTTCGCCGTGCTGGTGCGCCAGTCCCAGCACGAGAACGTCAAGCTGCGCGACGTCGCTGCCCGACTGGTCGCCCAGCTCACCCCGCCGGAGCCGACCCGCGGCCGGGTCGATGACCCGGGGGACCGGTGACCGGTCCGGCGGGAGCACGCACGGCCGTCGCTGTCCCGCGAAAATCCTCGCGGGCAAGGTTTCACGAGCGCCCAGGGAGGTATCTCTCCGACAGCCGCAGCCTCTCCGGCTCCGGTCACCTGTTCGAACGAAAGGAGCCGGCCATGGCCGAGCACGCAGGACGAACTATGACCCGGACACCGGTGCAGACAGCCGCCCTCGCTGTCGGTGTGGTGTTCCTCCTCGTCGGCATTCTCGGGTTCGTGCCCGGAATCACGACCAACTACGACACCATGACATTCGCCGGACACGAGTCCGGGGCGCTGCTGCTCGGGATCTTCGAGGTCTCCATCCTCCACAACATCGTGCATCTGCTCTTCGGTGTGGCAGGTGTCGCGATGGCCCGCACGGTCGGTGCCGCTCGGTCCTACCTCATCGGCGGCGGCATCATCTACCTGGTGCTGTGGCTCTACGGACTGGTGATCGACAAGGACAGCTCGGCGAACTTCGTGCCGGTCAACTCCGCCGACGACTGGCTGCACTTCGTGCTCGGGGCGGCCATGATCGCCCTCGGCTTCCTGCTCACCCGCCGGACCACGACGCACCGCACCGTGCCCGGCACCCGCTGACAGTCACCCACCGACCCGTCGCCGGTCCTCGCCGCCAGGGCGAGGACCGGCGACGTGCGTGTGCCGCCGCGGATCGTTCCGTCCTGCGGGCACGGTCCGGTCGGGGCTCGACCGCACGGCGAGCCCCGACCGAGCCGTGATCACCTCCGCGGCCCGCTCCTGCGACGCTGGACCACCACGTAGACCACCACTCCGACGAGAATGAGAATGCCCAGAACCTCCATGCCCGTCGGATACCCGCCGAGCCCGTGACGAAGCAGCCGTCCGGTGCCCGGCCCGGGCGGCCCGGCCTCCGCAACCGGGACAGCCCCACGATCGGTGGCGGAATCGGCGTCGCGCACCCCGGGGTGGGGTCCACAATCTCTCGCATGGAGCGCGCGATCGCGCGGGAGACGGGAGCGGCGACGGATGGAATGGGGAAGTGTGCTCGTCGACAGCGTCTGGTGGACGCTGAAGGCGTACGTGATCACAACGGTGGTGTTCGTCGTCGTGGTGGCGCTGCTCGCGCGAACGACCCACTGGGGACGGCAGTGGTGGCGCATCGCGTGGCCCTACTTCGATCCCCGTCGTGGCCTGGGCCCGCTCGGGCTCGTGGCCCTGGTTCTGCTGTTCACCGTCTTCGCGGTGCGGATGAACGTGCTGTTCTCGTACTGGTACAACGACTTCTACACCGCGATCCAGGACCTCGACGAGGCCGCGTTCTGGCGGTTCATGCGGGTCTTCGCCGTGCTCGCCACCATTCACGTGGCGCGCAGCCTGATCGCCTACCTGCTCGGCCAGACCCTCGACATCCACTGGCGCACCCAGCTGAACAACCGGCTCGTCGACACCTGGCTCGACACCGGTGCGTTCTACCGGGACCGGTTCGTGGACAAGCCGGTGGACAACCCCGACCAGCGCATCCAGGTCGACGTCACCGATTTCGTCACCACCACCCGCGTCCTGTCGATGGGGGCGGTCACCGCGGTGCTCTCCATCGTCAGCTTCACCGGCATCCTGTGGGACCTGTCGGGCCCGATCACCGTGTTCGGCACCGAGATCCCGCGCGGAATGGTGTTCCTGGTCTACATCTACGTGCTGGTCACCACCGCGGTGGCGTTCTGGATCGGCCGGCCGCTGATCCGGCTGAACTTCCTCAACGAGAAACTCGGCGCCACCTACCGCTACGCCCTGGTCCGCGTCCGCGAGTACGGCGAGAACATCGCCTTCTACCGCGGCGAGAACGTCGAGCGGGGCGGCCTGCTGGGCCGATTCGCCGCGGTGATCCGCAACTGGTGGCGCATCGTGTTCCGGATCCTGAAGTTCGACGGTTTCAACCTGACCGTCAACCAGATCGCGGTGATTTTCCCGTTCCTCATCCAGGGGCCGCGGCTGTTCGCCGGTCAGATCACGCTCGGTGACGTGATGCAGACCGGCAACGCCTTCGGTCAGGTCCACGAATCGCTGTCCTTCTTCCGCGAGTCCTACGACGACTTCGCCGCGTTCCGGGCGACCACCATCCGTCTCAACGGCCTGCTCGACGCCACCGACCAGTCCGCGAAGCTGCCCGTCCTCGTCGCGACCGAGCAGGGCGACACCCTCGACCTGCGCGGTCTCGACGTGCGGACCCCGGCCGGCCGGCCGCTCGTGACCGGCCTCGACATCCACGTGTCCCCCGGCGAGGCGCTGCTCGTCCGCGGCGCCTCCGGCAGCGGCAAGACGACGCTGCTGCGTTCCCTCGCCGGGCTCTGGCCGTACGCCCACGGGCGGATCGCGCGCCCGGACGGCGACGCGCTGTTCCTGTCCCAGGACCCGTATGTGCCGCTCGGGACGCTGCGCGAAGCGCTGTCGTATCCCCGTCCGCCCGTGCGGGACGACGCCGAACTCGGCGAGGTGCTCGAACGCGTGCACCTCGGGCACCTGAAGGAACGCCTCGACGACGACACCGACTGGGCGCGCGTGCTGTCCCCCGGGGAGCAGCAGCGCCTCGGCTTCGCGCGGGTGCTGCTGGCCCGGCCGCGGACCGTGTTCCTCGACGAGGCCACCGCTGCCGTCGACGAGGGACTCGAGCACGCGCTCTATCGCACCGTGCGCGAGGCGCTGCCGGACAGCGTCGTCGTCAGCGTCGGGCACCGCAGCACTCTCGACAGCTTCCACGACCGGGTGCTCGAACTGCAGGGGGAGGGACGCTGGACGGTCACCGAGAGCGTCCGGTGACCTCCACACGAGGTCACCGGACGAATCACCCCGAGACGTGTCCACCGATCGCCGGCGGACCTACGCTGAAAGCTCGGTGACCTCGATGCCGGCGACGGCCGGCGCGCATGCCCGAGCGTCGGCACCCGGTGTCCGGTCCCGAGCCGGGATACTCGCGCGGCAGCCGAGGAGGACACCATGCACCACAGCACTTCCTACCGGCGGCGTCCGCGCGGTCCGGTCTCGACCCTCGTGTCCCTTTCCGGATCCGCCCTGCGGGCCGGCGTGCGGGCGGCCGCCGCCGGTGCCGGCGTCGCCCTCGACGCCGCGATCGTCGGCACCGCCACGGCGGCCGGCGTCGGGGCGGCGTTGCTGCGCGCCCCCGTCACCGCGGCCGCGGCCCCGGCCCCCGCGGCGCTCGTCCACCTCGTCGCGGACGTCGCCCGGGAGGCGGGCGGCGGCCGCCCCGCCCGGCGCTGCGCAGCGAACGGTGCCCGGACCTGGATCGAGGTCCGCGGCCTCGACGGTCCGGACGGGGAGGCGCTCGGCGACCGGGTGCTCGCCGCGATCCGGGCCACACCGGGCGTGGTCACAGCCGACCTGCACCGCCCCTGGTGCCGTCTCGTGGTGTCCACGGACCCGCACGGACCGACGGTCGACACGCTGCGGCGCCTCGTCGAGCACGCCGAAGGGGAGTGCGCCGCAACCGCACCCCGCGGTGTTCCGCACGAGCTGCCGGGCGACGACGTCCTGCTCGTCCGGCGGGGCGTGTCCGCGGCGACCGCCGGCACCGGACTGGCGCTGACCGCGGCGGGGCGCTACCTGCGTCTGCCGCGCCTGCCCGGCGGCGCAGCCGCTCCGGTGCTCGTGTCGGACTATCACCCGCGGATCCGCACTCTCGTCGAGTCCGCGCTGGGCGCGGGCAGGGCGGACCTGCTGCTGGCCGCGGGGACCTCCGTGCTGCACACCCTGACCCTCTCTCCTGCCTCGTCCGCCGTCGAGGCCGCCACCCGGACCGTCCTCGTGGGCGAGACACTGGCGATGCGGCGCGCCTGGCGCGACTTCGAACCGGACCTCGCCCCCCACGCGGCTGCGGCCCGCTGCTCGCGCCGGCCGGACCGGCCCACCGAACCCCCGGCCGGTCCGATCGAGCGCTACACCGACCGTGCCGGCTGGGCCGGCCTCGCCGGCGCGGCGGCGGCCGGGCTCCTGACCGGCAGACCCACCACCGCCGGTTCCGCGGCGCTCGTCGCCGTCCCCAAGGCCTCCCGCACCGCGCGGGAATCCTTCGCCGCCACCCTCGCGCGCGGGCTCGCCGCCCGCGGCGTGCTGCCCCTGCGACCGGCCGTGCTGCGCCGGCTCGACCGGGTCGACGCGATCGTCGTCGACCCCCGCGCCCTGTACACCGCCGGGCTCGCGGTGACGCGCCTGTGCGGCGTGCCCGACCGCGACCGCAGTGCGGTGTGGGACCGGGCGCGGACGGCGGTCGAACGCGGCGTCCTGACCCCCGGCTGGCATCCCGTCTCCGCCGTGCCGGACGTGCCCGGGCACCTCCCCGCCGACGCGCGGGTGCTGATCGGTCCCGTCCACGACCGCTACGCGTCCGCCGTGCTCGCCGCCGCCCGGCGTGCCGGAATCGCCGTGGTCTCCGTCGAGGACGAGGGGGCGGGCTCCCTGCGGAACGGATTCGATCGCCTCGAACCCCTCGTCGAGTCGATGGACGCGGCACTGCTCGGCATCGTCGAGAGGTTGCAGCGCGGCGGCGGCACCGTCGTGGTCCTCACCGCCGAGGCGGCGCAGGCCCTCGCCCTGGCCGACGTGGGCATCGGTGTCCTCCGCGACGGCGGCCGGCCGCCCTGGCCGGCGGACCTGATGGTTCGCGACCTCACCGGCGCCTGGCGGATCCTGCACGCGCTCCCGGCCGCCCGGACGGCGAGCCGGCGCGGCGTGGAGATCGCCCGCGACGCCTCCGCCCTCGGAGCGCTGCTCATGCTGCCCGGGGTGCCGGGCACCGGTCCGGAATCGGTCACCGCCGGCGCCGCGGCCGGGCTGTGGGCCGGAACGTCGGCGGCCCGCACCGCCCTCGCCGCGCCGCTGCCGCCACCGCGTTCGACCCACGACTGGCATGCGCTGTCGGTGGACGAGGTGTGCGCGCTCCTTCCCGCCCCGTCGCCGGACGAGTTGTTCTGGCCCGCAGCGGTTTCCGGCTGGCGGGTGCGGACCCGCGCGCGGGCGGTGCGGGCCGGGCGGCGGGTCGGCACCCGCCCGGTCGGCTCCGCCGTCGACTTCACCCGTGCGATGCGCACCGAACTGTCCGACCCGCTGACCCCCGTCCTCGCCACGGGCTCCGCGGCGAGTGCGGTGCTCGGCGTCGCCGTCCGGCTCGTCACCGGCGACCATCCGGTGACCGCCGTCGCGATCGCCGGCGAACTGGGCCTGTCCGTCACGGCCGACCAGGTGCACAGCGGTGCCGAATGGGACGGGCTCTCCCACACCGAACGGGAACGCGCCGTGGAGGAGCGCCTCGTCTTCGCACGGATGTCCTCCGAGCACAAGGTGCAGATCGTGCAGACCCTCGAGCACGCCGGACACGTGTGCGCCATGGTCGGTGACGGCGCCAACGACGCCGCCGCGATCCGGGCCGCGAGCGTCGGCATCGGTGTGGCCTCCCGCGGCAGCGACCCCGCGCGCGGCGCGGCCGACGTCGTGCTGCTCGAGGGCCGCGTCGCGGGTCTGCTCGACGCGCTCGACGAGGGCCGCGTGCTGTGGCAGCGGGTCCAGGCCGCCGTGTCGGTCCTGCTCGGCGGCAACGCGGGTGAGGTCGCCTTCGCGCTGCTCGGCAGCCTGATCACCGGCCGCTCCCCGCTCAATGCCCGCCAGCTGCTGCTGGTGAACATGCTCACCGACGCGCTGCCCGCAGCGGCCCTCGCCGTCAGCACCCCCCGCATCGACGGCTCCCGCCTCGCGCACCGGCCCGACGAGTCCGTGCTGCTGCACGCCGTGGCCGCCCGCGGCGCCACGACCGCGGCCGCGGCCACCGCGGCGTGGGCGATGGCCAGGGTCACGGGCTCGAACCCGCGCGCGTCGACCGTGGCCCTCGTCGGCGCCCAGCTCGGGCAGACACTGCTCGAGTCGCGCAGCCCCCTCGTCGTCGCCACCGTCCTCGGATCGCTCGCCGCCATGGCCGCGCTGATCAGCACGCCGGGGGTCAGCGGGCTGCTGGGCTGCGTGCCGGTCGGTCCGGTCGGCTGGACCCAGGCACTCGGGTGCGCTGCGGCGGCCACCGTGGTCGCCGCCGTCGCACCGACCGTCGCGCTCCGGCTGCCGGCGATCGGTGAGGTGGTGACATCGGTGCTCGAGCCCCGGGATGCCGGTGGCGCCTCCGGGAATCCGGCGACGCCGACCCCTCGGTTCTCGCCGACATCGGGACTACAGTAGGGGCGAGTCCGACCGCCACGGCCGCCGTGCCCGGAACGACGGCTCCTCGAGGCGCCGAGCTCGCCGCAGACCCCACGCGCCACCGTCCCGCCGAGACCGCGCGCACGCTGGCGACCCAAAGCAGAGCAAGGACTTGCCATGCAGCTCCTGGACACCACCGGCCACCTGGTCACCCGCACCGCGTACGCCACCACCAGTGCCGCCGGAGCCGTCGGTGGCGCCGCCGTCGGCGGGCTCGTCGGCAGCGTGCGCGGCGCGCTCGACGGCGCCCGCTCCGGCGTGAGCAGCGGCTCCGACTCCGCCCCGGCAGCCGCGCTGACCCTCGCCGCGCTCGGGCTCACCGGGCTCGTGGAATGGCCCGTCGTCGTCGCCCTCGGCGGAGGCGCGCTCGCCGTCCGGCTCCTCAATCCCCGCCCCGGCCCGGTGCGTCC
>NZ_JAALEH010000073.1:0-28868 GCF_011058195.1 Rhodococcus sp. 14C212
GTCGCGTGACGTGCGGGCGCGCCCCCGTCGCGTCGACGAAGAAGCATCCGAGGGCGGGGAAATCCGTCGTTCGGACGTGGTCGATTCGTCCGCGTGGATCCCAGGGTGTGGGTGTCGATCGAACGCCTCCCCTCCCGTGTCGACGCGCCGAACCCTCTTATGTGATGCAGATCACAATTGCCACCTCCGTGAGCCCCGGCCGGGGTCCGAGCGGTCTCGAATCCGCAGGATGAGACGTCATGGGGGCATCGTTGTGGTGTCGGTTCGCCGATGACGGTTTAGCTCCCACGGACTAGGGGAATCGTGTCCGGTTGCCTTCCTTCCGGGTGCGGCGGCATCTCGCGAGGGAGGGTTGCGCAACCGAACATGATTGATACCGTCCGAAACGCCTACTTCTTCGACGAGAGGAGCGCACATGCGCAGCACGACGAGACGACTCGCTGCCACCGTGATTGCCGCGGGTGTCGGCGTCGGACTCGGTGGCGGAGTAGCCGCAGCCGAGCCCGAAGGTGGAAAGCGTGAAGGCAATGTTCAGTACTGGGCACAGGGCAAAGACGACTGCTCCGTTGATTTCACGATCAAGAACACGACCGCCCTCGAGAACTTCACCATCGACTTTGTCATCGACGAGGAGGTGCCGACCGGCACGGACTACGGCACCGGTCCCACCGGCCGCCTGGCCGGACTGAAGTCCGTCCCCAACGACACCGTCACTTACAAC
Source organism: Rhodococcus sp. 14C212 (assembly GCF_011058195.1). Lineage (NCBI taxonomy): Bacteria > Bacillati > Actinomycetota > Actinomycetes > Mycobacteriales > Nocardiaceae > Rhodococcus > Rhodococcus sp. 14C212. The sequence goes on from NZ_JAALEH010000073.1 coordinate 722, forward strand.
GTGAGGCTCGGCACGATCGAGCAGCTTCCGACGCTGCCGAATCCGTTGGCGGACTCGCATGTCGTCAAGTACCGGATGATCCTCGGCCCCGAGCAGGACTACATGGATATCGGCAAGTGGCACCAGACAACGATCCGTGGCTGCAACCCGATCAGCAGCGGTTCCGCCGGACTGTGACGGCCGCTCGGCAGCGCGACCGAGGGAAGCGCTGACCCCGTGAAGCGGGCGTCCGGTCGGATCGATCGAGCGGTCCGACCGGACGCCGCGCTTCCGAGTAGCCGCTACGATCGCCGCATGGCATGGACCGCGTCCGACCGACGACTGCTGGCCGCCGCCGCGGTATTCGCGTTGTCCCAGGCGAACATCGCCCGCGTGCTCGGCCCCGCCACGTCGGCGGTGGGACGGATCCAGACCGCCTTCTCCGCGGCGACGTACCGCACCGTTCTCGACGGACTCGACGCGGACACCGTCCTGCGGTATCGCCGGCACTACTACTGGGATATGGTGCATCCCTTGATCTTTGCCATCGCGTTGCAGACCGGTGCGCGCTCGCTCGCCGAGCATCGGCCCGTGCCCGCACGCATCCGCCGCGTTCTCGCCGTCGCTCCGGCGGTGGCTGCGGCGGCGGACTACGGCGAGAACGTCGCGGGGCTGTATCTGCTCGACCACCGTGACCACATCGCCGACCCCACCGTCCGGGCGGCGACGACGGTCAGCACCGTCAAGTGGGTGCTCGCGCTCGGCTCTCTCACCTACCTCTCCCAGGGTTTCCTGCGCCTGTGGACGCGGGCGGGCCTGCGCCGGCTGGGGAGATGATCATGGCCGACGATTTGCCCGTCGAGTACTTCCCCGACCGGGAGTCCTTCGCCGCCTGGCTGCGTGAGCACCACACCGACTCGCCCGGCATCTGGGTCAAGCTCGCCAAGAAGGGATCGGCGCATCCGTCGGTGACCTACGCCGAGGTGGTCGAGGAACTCCTGTGCCACGGCTGGATCGACAGCCAGGCACGCAGGCTCGACGACGACTTCCGGCTGCAGCGCATCACCCCGCGCCGGGCCCGCAGTCCCTGGTCGCAGCGCAACCGGGCGCTCGCCGAACGGTTCGAGGCGCAGGGCCGGCTCGCTCCGGCCGGGGCCGCCGAGGTCGCCCGCGCCCGCGCCGACGGCCGCTGGGAGCGCGCCTACGCCGGCCAGGCGACCGCGCAGGTGCCGCAGGACTTCCTCGACGCCCTCGCGGGCAATCCCTCGGCGCAGGCCTTCTACGACACGCTCGACGGCCGCAACCGGTACGCGATCGCGTACCGGCTGCAGGCCGCGCAGCGCCCGGAGACCCGGGCACGCCGCATCGAGGCCTTCGTGCAGCAGCTCGCGGAGGGTCGTCGTTTCCACGACTGACTGGACGGACACAATGGGCGGGTGAGTCCTGTCTTTCCTCCTGCCTGCTCGGCAGCCTCCGCGCTGGACGAGCCCCTGCCCGGCACCGCGGCGACGGCCCCCGGCTGGGTGTGCCTCGAGATGCCGTCCGGCTGGGGGCGCGACGTCCTCGACGGCACCGCTCTCGGCCCCGGTCTCGCCGGCGAGTTCTCGGCCGCGGCCGACGCCGCCGGCGTGCGGCTGCTGTTCATCCGCCGGCCCGGCCGTGACACGTCGCGTCCCGGCGACGGCCGCACCGTGCTCCTGGCCCGCTCCGAGCCGGGCGGCAGCTGGTGCGAGCGGCTCGAGGTCGGGGAGCCGAAGGAACTGCTCGACCTGATCCCGCGCGTCGTCGCCGGACCGGCGCCCGGCCTCGGCCGGGCACAGGACCGGCCCGTCGCGCTGGTGTGCGCGCACGGCAAACGGGACCGGTGCTGCGCCGTGCTGGGGCGCCCCGTGGCGGCGGCGCTGGCCGCGGAGTTCGGCGACGACGTGTGGGAGTGTTCACACACCGGCGGGCACCGGTTCGCCCCGTCGCTGATCCTGCTGCCGACGGGCTACACCTACGGCCGGCTCGACGTCGCGCAGAGCCGGGACGCTCTGGCGGCCGCCGCTCGCGGCGAGGTGTATCTGCCGGGGTTGCGGGGGCGCAGCAGCTGGTCCGCGGCCGGGCAGGTCGCCGAGATCGCGGTGCGCGAGCAGGTGCCCGCGGATGCCGACGCGCTCGTCGTCGACGAGGGCGACGCCGCAGCGGTGGTGCGGCACCGCGACGGTCGCCGCTGGCGCGTGCGGATCGAGACCCGGCAGTTGCCACCGCGTCCGGTCAGCTGCGGCGCCGATCCGAAGCCGGTGCGACCGCTGGTGGCGGTCCTCTAGCGGTGTGTCCTTCGGGCGGTCCCGGCCGCCCGAAGGACACACCGGCGGCGCAGCCGCCTCACCAGTGCACGCCGGGCAGCAGCCGGCCGATCCGGCGCAGTATCGCAGGATTCGGCAGCACCGGACGGGACAGCGTCCGCGGCTGCGGGGGCGCGCCGGCGGAGGCGGACTGCTCGCCGCGTGCGGCGGGCGCGTCGGGGTAGGTGTGGTAGTAGAGCGAGAACATCCGGTCCCGCAGGCCCGGCGCGAAGATACCGCCGAGCTCGCCGAGGGTGCCGATCGGCACGTCGATGCGCTTGGGCCGTTCGACGAGGGCCCGGACCACCATCCGCGCGGCGTCCTCCGGGCTGATCGCCGGACCCGGGTTGTACGCCCCGCTGGGCTCGATCATGGGTGTGCGCACGAGCGGCATGTGAATGGTGGTGAAAGTGATTCCGTCGTCCCGGGTTTCGGAGGCGGCGACGTCGGCGAACCCTTCGAGCGCGGACTTGGAGGCGATGTACGCGGCGTATCGCGGGGTGCGGGCCTGTACCCCGGCGGTGCTGATGTTCACGATGTGCCCGAACCGGCGTGCGCGCATGTGCGGCACCAGGGCCAGGGTCAACCGCACCGCGCCGAAGTAGTTGACCGCCATGGTGCGTTCGAAGTCGTGCAGCCGGTCCGTCGAGTGGTACAGCCCGCGCCGGATGGAGCGTCCCGCGTTGTTGACGAGCATGTCGACGTGGTCGTGCTCGGCGAGGACCGCCTGCACGGTGCGCTCCACCGCCGCCGAGTCGGTGAGGTCACACGGATACGCGTACGCGCTGCCACCGCCCGCGCGGATCGCGGCGACGACCGCGTCGAGTTCCTCGGCGCGACGAGCGAGGGCGAAGACCACGGCACCCTCGCGGGCCGCGGCGATCGCGCTCGCCCGTCCGATCCCCGAGGAGGCACCCGTGATCAGCACGTGCCGTCCCACGAGCGGTCCACGCGGATCGTCGCGTCGGGCACGGTCGGGGTCGAGGTGCTCGCGCCAGTAGCGCCACAGCACCGCGGCGTAGCCGGCGAACTCGGGCGGCGTGATGCCGCTGCCGCGCAGGGCTTCCCGGGTGCTGCGGTCGGCGAACCGGCTCGGGAAGGTCAGCTGGCCGAATACGGCCGGTGGGATGCCCGTCCGTCGCAGTACGAGGCGGCGGGCGGTGTTCAGGCCGGGAAGCGCGGTGATCGACAACAGCGGACGTACCAGCGCGCCGGGCACGCCGGCGACGGGAACGGGGGCCCCGGCCGCGGCGGCCAGCGCCGCGAACACCTCGCGGACCGGTTGCGGGCGGGAGACGAGGTGGAAGGTGCGCCCGTCCAGTCCGGGACGATGCATCAGTTCGACGATCGCGGCCGCGACGTAGTCGACCGGCACCAGGTTGGTGTCGCCGAGGTCGGGCAGGACCAGCGGCAGCCGCGACGGCAGCGCCGCCAGCGCAGCCAGTGCCGGAAAGAAGTAGTAGGGGCCGTCGATCTTGTCGATCTCGCCGGTGGTGGAGCTGCCCACGATCGCGGACGGCCGGTAGATGCGCCGGCGCACCGGGCTCGCCCGGACCGCCTTCTCGGCCTCGAACTTGGTGCGGTGATAGGGCGACGGGAAGTGCTGGCCCAGGTCGAGGTCGTCCTCGGCGAACGTGCCGCGGTGGTCACCGGCGACGGCCACGGACGAGACGTGGTGCAGGGTCGCGCCCAGCTTCTCCGCGAGGGCGATCACCGCGCGGGTGCCCGCCACGTTCGTGGCGGCCTGCTCCTCTCCGGCGGCGAGATCGTAGATCGCGCCGAGATGCAGGACGTGCTCGGCCGGCGGAATCGTCGCGGCATCGAGCCCGAGTCCCGGCTCGGTCAGATCGCCGAGCAGCGGGTGCAGCCGGGTCCCGCCCTCCAGGCGCGCGGCGAGGGCCTCGAACTTCGGCAGCGACGCCGGCCGGACCAGCACATGGACGTCGGCGTCCGGGTGGGTCGCGAGCAGGTGCCCGAGCACGTGCGTGCCGAGGAAGCCGGTGCCGCCCGTGACGAGGTACGTGGCCATGGGCCGAACCTACTGCAAGGTAAGAACGGATTCTAGTGTCCGATGCCGACCTTCGCGTGCACCCGCTTCATCCACGCCGGCGCCCACCAGTTCGCCTCGCCCATCAGTTTGACCAGCGACGGCACCAGCAGCATCCGCACCACTGTCGCGTCGATGATCAGCGCGAGGATCATCCCCACACCCAGGAACCGCATGATCGACAGGCCCGAGATCGTGAAGGCGCCGGTCACGACGATCAACAGCAGCGCCGCCGAGGTCACCACCCGGCCGGTGCGTTCGGTGCCGAACCGCACCGCCTCCTCCGTGCTCGCCCCGTCGGCCCGTGCCTCCACCATGCGCGACATGAGGAACACCTCGTAGTCGGTGGACAGGCCGAACACCACCGCCAGGATCAGCACCACGAAGCTCGGCTCCAGCGGGCTGGGGGTCACGCCGAGCAACTCCGCTCCGTTCCCGAGCTGGAACACCCAGGTGAGCACGCCGAACGTGGCCGCCAGGCTCAGGCCCGCCATCGCCACCGCCTTGAGTGGCAGCACCACGGACCCGAACGCCAGGAACAGCAGCACGAGGGTCGAGAGCACCATGATCGCGATCATCGCCGGCATCGACCGCGCTATCGCGGCGTTGCTGTCGTCGACCATCGCCCGGCCGCCACCGACGAGCAGGCCGGTGCCCGGCGGGGGCGGCAGATCCCGCAGTTCCCGGACGATCTCGCCGGCCCGCGGCGTCTCCTCCACGCCCTGTGCGTACAGCGCCTGCAGCACCACGACGTCGTTCCGCGACGCGACGGTGACGGTCTGCGCGACGCCGTCCACGTCCGCCGCCGCCCGGGACACCGAGGTGACCGCGGCCGGGGCGGGCCCGGAGCCCTCGTCGCCCCTCAGCACGAGCGTGACGCCGTTGCCGGTGGAGGGGAAATCGTCGAGCAACGTCTGGGTGGCGGCACGCGCCGGGTCGCCCGCCGGCAAGGCCGTGTACTCGATCTCACCGAAGGAGGCGCGCAACAGCGGCGTGGCGAGCAGCAGCAGACCGGCGGTGATGGTCACTGCGACCAGGGCCGGCCGGCGCATCACCTTCGTCACCACCGACCCCCAGAAGCGCCGGGCCCGGGCCTCGCCCCGCCGCGCGGCGCCCTCCCGCCACGTCAGCGCGTTGATGCGGTGCCCGAGTATCGCCAGCAGCGCGGGGATCGCGGTGAGCGAGAGCACCGCCGCGCTGAGCACCGCGGCGATCGCGCCGAGGCCCAGCGAGCGCAGCAGCGCTTGCGGGAATACGAGCATTCCGGCGAACGCGCACATCAGCAGCAGCCCCGAGAACATCACCGTGCGGCCCGCGGTGAGCACGGTGCGACGGGTCGCGGTGGCCGGGTCGGCACCCGAGTCGAGTTCCTCCCGGAAGCGGCTGACGATGAACAGCCCGTAGTCGATCGCCAGGCCCAGCCCGATGAGGGACGTGACGTTCAGCGCGAAGGAGCTCACGTCGGTGTACATCGTGAGCAGACGTAGCGTCGCGAGGGCGCTGAGGACGGCAAGGACCCCGACGAACACCGGGACCGCCGCCGCGACGAGACCGCCGAAGATGAACACCAGCAGCACCAGCGTCACCGGCAGCGCAATCGCCTCCGCGAACAGCAGATCGCGCTCGAGCCGGGTGGTGAACGCGACGCCGACGACCGAGTTCCCCGCGAACTGTGCGTCGACGCCGGGCACCTCGAGCTTCGGCAGCAGGCCCTGGAACGTGGTGACGGTGATCTCCGAGCCGGGCTCGAGGGTGACGGCCGCCGCCGCGCTGCCGCCGTCCTTCGACAGCAGCAGCTGCTTCGCCGGCGGCGCGGCCGACCAGTAGGAGTTGATCGCATGGGTGGGAACCTCGGCGGCGAACCGGTCGAGCACCGCGGTCACCTCGGGTCCGATGTCGGCGACGGTGCGCCCGGGCGGCGGGGTGTAGATCGCGATGATGTCGGCGGTCTGCGGGCCGAAGTTGTCGTCCACGATGTGCTGCACCTCGGCCGATTCGCTGCCGGGATCGTAGAACCCACCCTGCGAGAGCCGGCCGAACACCCCGGTGCCCCAGACCCCGGCGAGCACGACGACGAGGACGGCCAGGCCGAGCACCCACCAGCGCCGGTCGGCGACGAATGTGGCCCAACGGTTCATGTGGTGCTCCGTTCGCGGTGACGACCCGATGCTCCGCGACTGTAGTGGGGACGGTCCTCAGCCGACGTCCCGGCGCCGGAACCCCGCGAACCCCGCCGCGACGCACAGCGCGGCCACGGCGGTGAGCACGGCGAACCCGAGCCACTGCGGCGGCGCGGCCGTCACCACCGGCACGTGCCGGAACGGGCTGATCCCCAGGATCCAGTTCCACAACCGGAACAGCGGGCCCAGGATCGTCAGCGCGAACGCGGCGACCACACCGAGCCAGCCGAGCATCCGCGCCTGGGGCCGGGCGCCGATCACCGCGACCGCCAGCCCGACCAGCACCCACACCGCCGGAATCGTCACGAGCGCCTGCCGGATCAGATCCCCGGCCGGAATCTGTCCACCCCGGGCCGACGAGACGTACGCGAACAGCGTCGCGCCCACGAGCAGCGCCGCCGCGGGGGCGAGCAGCGCGATCCCGGCGTGCGACGCGAAGTACCGGGTCCGGGTCAGCGCCCCGGCCAGCACCGGTTCGACCCGCAGCGCCAGTTCCTCGGCGCGCAGCCGCATCATCACCTGGACCCCGAACACCGCGGCGACGATGCCCATCAGCTGCAGCATCGTCACCACGAAACCGAACACGAGCGAACCGCGGCCGCTCCCGAGCAACGACCCGAGCGCCGGGTTGTCGGCGAAGACATCGGCGAACGTGGTGGACATGAATCCGAACACCACCCCGAGCGCCACGAACACCGTCGCCCACGCGGCGAGCGCACCGCGGTGCAACCGCAGCGCCAGGCCCCACACGCTCGTCCCCGCGCCGCCGTCCGCGGGCCCGGGCGACGGCGCGATCACGCCGACCCCGAAGTCCCGTCGCGCCTGCACGACGAACGCGACCAGCAGCAGCACCGCCGTCAGCGCCAGGCAGGCCGCCAGCGGCCACCAGTCGTTTCCCGACGCGGGACGGACCTGCTGCACCCAGCCGAGCGGGGTCGTCCAGATCGCCCATCCGTCCGGAGTGGTCACGTCGACGTAGGCGCGGATCAGCAGGCAGGCTCCGAGGATCCCGATCGCCAGGGTGTTGGCGGTGGGGGCGTACGAGCCGAGCTGGGCGGTGACCGCCGCGAGCGCACCGAACACCAGCCCGGACGCGGTGAACGTCGCGGCCAGCGTGATCGAGTTGGCGACACCGCCGCCGGCGAGGATCGTCGCGCCCGCACAGACGGCACCGAGCGCGACGGAGGCCAGCGCCGCCCAGGCGACGGCCGTCGCCAGCCGGGCCTGGCGGCCGACGACGCCCGAGGCGATGAGCTCGGCCTGGCCCGAATCCTCGTGCGCGCGGCTGTTGCGGGTGACGGCCAGGATCGCCATCAGGGCCGCGAAGAACGCGCCGAGCGCCCCGGCCCGCCACGCGTTGAACCCGTCCGCGTACGTCAGGTCCCGCGCCGGACCGAACACGACCCGCAGAGCCGGGTTCGCGCCGAGCGTGGCATCGAGGGTGCGCCGGCTCGCCGCGTCCGGGAACACCCAGCCGTAGGCGAGGACCGACGACACCGACAGCGCCGTGATGAGCACGATCCACGGCGCGACGTTGCCGCGGTCCTGCTCGGCGGTGGCCCGCAGCAGCGGCCGCATGCCCGTCAACGATGCCGTCACGTCGGGGCCTGCCCGTCCCGGCCTTGCGGGTGATAGTGCCGCAGGAACAACTCCTCGAGCGACGGCGGCGAGACGGTGACGCTGCGGATGTCGTAGCGGCCCAGCGCCGCGAGCACCGGGCCGGCGCGGCCGTGCTCGACCGCGCAGTGCACGCGGGGGCCGTCGATCCGCACGTCGTGGATCCCGGGCAGCGTCGTCAGCGCCGTCGGGTCGGCCACGGGCGCGGCGAGGACCGCGTCGATCGTGGACCGCAGGTCCGCGCGCATGTCCTCGAGGGTGCCGGTCTCCACGACCCGGCCGTCGCGGATGATGCTCATCCGGTCGGCGAGCGCCTCGACCTCGCTGAGAATGTGGCTCGACAGCAGGACCGTCCGCCCGCGCTGCTTCTCCCGGGCGATCTCGTCGTGGAACACCGCGGACATGAGCGGATCGAGCCCCGCGGTCGGCTCGTCGAGCAGCAACAATTCCACGTCCGAGGCCAGCGCCGCGACGAGCGCGACCTTCTGCCGGTTGCCCTTCGAATAGGTGCGGCCGCGCTTGGTCGGATCGAGTTCGAACCTTTCGAGCAGGTCCGCGCGGCGGCGCCGGTCGAGCCCGCCGCGCAACCGGCCGAGCAGGTCGACGGCCTCGCCGCCGGTCATGCCGGGCCACAGACTCACGTCGCCGGGCACGTAGGCGAGCCGCCGGTGCAGGCGCACCACGTCGCGCCAGGGGTCGCCGCCGAGCAGTTCGACGTGCCCGGCGTCCGGGCGGAGCAGTCCCAGCAGGACCCGCAGCGTGGTGGACTTGCCGGCGCCGTTGGGACCGAGGAAGCCGTGCACCTCGCCGGTGGCGACCTCGAGATCGAGGTCGTCGAGCGCGGTGAATCGTCCGAATCGCTTGACCAGTCCCTCGATCCGGATCGCGGACGTCATGGGACGCACGCTACTCGTGGAGTGCGGTGTGGGCGGCCGGTTCGTGCGGCGCGCTCGGCTCTTCGCCCGGTGCGACGACGAACTGCCCCATCATGCCGTTGTCCTCGTGCCGGAGCAGATGGCAGTGGTACATGTACGGCGTCGCGGGGCCGGGGCGGCCGGCGAACCGCATCAGCAGCCGGACAGTGTGCCCCGGCGCGATGTACACGGTGTCCTTCGGGCCGGACAGCGCGGGATGGCCGTCGCCGAGGACGCGGAAGCTCGTGCCGTGGATGTGGAAGTTGTGGATCGTGCCGCTGCTGTTGCGGACCTCCCACACCTCGGTGGCGCCGGCGGCGACGGTCTGGTCGATGCGGGCCATGTCCATTTCGCGGCCGTCGATGGTGCCGGAGCCGGTGAGATCGATGTGTCGCGTGACGGTGGGTGTGCCGAGATCCGCGTGGGTGGTCGGTTCCCCGGGCACCGGTGCACTGGGCGCGAGAGTGTGCGCGGCACGCAGTTCGAGGATGTCGAACCTGTCGTCACCGCCGGAGAACCGGGTCTGCCAGAAGTCCGCGCCCAGGTCCGGCGCCGTGCTGCGGAGCACGGTCGTCGTGCCCGCGGGCAACGCGACGACGATCTCGGCGCGTTCGCCGGGGGAGAGCTGGATGCGGCGCATCGGCGCCGGACGTTCGAGCAGGCCGCCGTCGGTGCCGATGAGCAGGAACGGCAGGCCGGCGTCGAAGGAGAAGTTGTAGACGCGGGCGTTGGAGGCGTTCGCAGCCGCAGCCGGACCCGCTCCGTGACGACGTCGAGGTAGGGCCGCGGGGTGCCGTTGACGACGATCTCGTCGCCGAGGAGCCCGACGGCGGCGAACATCGCGGCGCCGGTCTCGAGCTGGTCTCCGTCGAACCGCTTGTTCTGCACCACGAGTGGGATGTCGTCGATCCCGTATCGATCGGAGAGGGCCGGGCCCCCGGCCGGGTCGTCGAGCAGGAACATTCCGGCGACCCCGCGGTAGACGTGGTCGGCGGTGGTGCCGTGCGGGTGCGGGTGGTACCACAGCGTCGCGGCGGGCTGGTCGATCGTCCACTGCGGACTCCACGTCGCACCCGGGGCGATCGGCTGGTGCGGGCCGCCGTCCATTGCGGCCGGCAGGTGCATGCCGTGCCAGTGCAGGGTGCTTGCCTCGCCGAGATCGTTGGTGACGTTCACCCGGACGTGCTCGCCGCGCCCGGCACGCAGCGTCGGCCCCAGGTACGACCCGTTCACGCCCCAGGTCCGGGAACCGGGACCGCGACCGATGTCCGTGGTTCCGCGCTGCATGGTCAGGTCGAACACGCGGACCCCGTCGGGCGTGACCGTGCTCTCGGCGAGCGGTGGGATGTTCAGCGGACGGTCGAAGGTGACCTGCCCGGTGGTGTCGACCACCGTCGAGTTCCAGGCGTGCACGACGACGCCGGCAGCGATCGCGGTGAGGACGACGATCACGGCGACGACGGCGCCGGAGAGTTGCAGCAGTACACGCTTCACGAGATCGATACTGCTGGGGCGGGGGCGGGCGCACATCCGGGCGCACACCGGAAATCGGAATGGGGGACAACCCCGAGGGGACCGGCGCGCCGGGGTGCTCCCGGCGGACCGAACGGGAGGTTCCTGCGACGAGCGGGCGGTTGCCGGGCCCGCTACTCGGCCGATGCCGCGAGAACCGCCTTCTCGTCACGAGTTCCTCCCGGTGGCTTCGCCCCGTCGGGTGGGGGAACGCGTCAGCGTGCTGCGCGGATAGCCGGGATCCGGTCGTGCCGATCGGCACGGACGATGCCGGGCAGCAACAGTTCCCACATCTGGTCGAGGCGTACCTCGAGGTCCGCGCGGCCGGCGAGGACCATCGACAGGAGATACACCCCGGCGACGGCGGAGACGAGGAACCGGGCGTGCGCTTTCGGGTTCAGTCGGGTACTCAGCTCGCCCTCGGCTGCCGCCCGTCGGAACAGGCCCTCGAACACTGTGATCCAGCTCCGGTAGGCCTCGGGATCGGCGCGCTCGTACTCGCCGGTCAGCCGCAACCCGGCCTGGACGATCAGGTCCTCGGCGAACAACCGGCCCAGCGCATGGGTGAGCGCGACGAGCTGCTCGAGCGCCGGGGCGTCGGTGTGCAGGACCACGCCGATCGTGGCGAGGGTGCGCTGTTCCTGTTCGGTGATCAACGCCTGGACCAGGGCGTCCTTGGTGGGGAAGTGGAAGGTCAGTGCGCCCTTGGTCACTTCGGCCGAGGCTGCGGCCTCGGCGAGGGCCGTGCCGTTGATGCCGTTGTCGGCGAACAGCTGCGCGGCGGCGAGGAGGATCTGCTGTCGTGTCCGGATCGCGCGCTGCTGGGCCGGGCGCCCGGCCGGGGTCGCTGCCGATTCGACGGTCGCTGCACCGACGGAGTCCCGGGGCATCACCACTCCTCGCTTCGTCGGCCGCCCTGCGTGACCGGGTGGGGACGGGGGTGATCCGTTCGGTACGGCCCCCGAGCCGGCCCGAACGGAACATCACCCTCCGCTCCCTGCGGTGCAACCGGAGGCCCGTCCGTGCCGCGGCGCACGCCACGTCCCGGAGGTCTGTCCCTGGATGCGCTGTCAGCATACCACTGGAAAACCAGTCGTCCGGTTTCGCGACTTCGCCTGCGCCGGTGGTCGTCCGGCCTCGCCATCGGCGCCCTCAGCGCCGGCCCCTCTCGACGGCGTCGTAATAGCGCTGCAGGTAGAGCGGCCACCCGGCGTCGTGTCCGACACCGTCGCGGACGGCTTCCCAGCCCTCGCCGTGGCGCTCCAGGTTGCGATGCTCGAGTTCGACCCGGGTGCGATCGGCGGATTCGGCGATGAACCGGACCTCCACCTCGCTGGTCCTGGCCGGGTCGGTCTCGATCTGCCAGCGCCCGTTGATGTCCCAGCTGAACACCACCCGGTTCGGCGGCTCGTAGACCAGCACCCGCGCCCACCGGCATTCACTGCCGTCCACGGCGCGGTCGTAGATGGTGCCGCCCACCCGGGGCTCGAACACGGTCTCGGCGATCGGGACCGTCATGAGGTTGTGTTCACGCGGCTTGATGGCATCGAATCGCTCGACGAACAGCGAGAACGCGCGCTCCAGTCCTGCGTTCACGACGATCTGCTGCCGCACCGCTCCGGCGTGTGTCTGTGTCATGACCTCTCCTGCAGGTTGTTCGACCGCTTCCTTGTAGGCGGTCAGGGCCTGTTCCCAGAACCGGTCGAGCTGAGAGCGCAGCGCGCTGATGCCGGCCGGGTCGAGGTGGTAGATGCGGCGCGTGCCGACGGCCCGGTCGCGGACCAGCCCGGCGTCCTTGAGCACCTTCAGGTGCTGCGAGACCGCCGGTCGGCTGATCGGCAGCTCGCGGGCGAGCTCACCGACCGCGCACGGGCCCTGGGCCAGGCGCTCGAGGATCGTGCGCCTCGTTCGATCGGCGAGCGCGCCCCATTCGTCTCCAGCTTGGTAAGTGTCTACGAACGGTAAGTTTTCGCTTACGCAGTGTGATTGTCAAGAGGTGTCCTGCGCTTCCGTGGAGTTCATTACTCGCATTGGATACTATCTGCGTATGAATGCAGATAACGATTCATGTCGGCGGCGGTTGCCGAACGATCAGGTCGACCTCGTGGTGGAGGTCTTCCGTATGCTGGCCGATTCCACTCGAGTCCAGGTGTTGTGGGCGTTGGTGGATCGAGAGTTGTCTGTCAACGACCTTGCCGAGCATGTGGGGAAGCCCGCCCCGTCGGTGTCGCAGCATCTGGCGAAGCTGCGGATGGCGCGGCTGGTGCGCACTCGGAAGGAAGGCACCCAGGTGATTTACCGGTTGGAGAACGATCACGTCCGCCAACTGGTGACCGACGCGGTGTTCAATGCCGAGCATGCCGGGCCCGGCGTTCCCGGTCATCACCGCACCGGCGACGATCTGCGGATTCTGCATCCCGAGCGAGGTGTCGATCCCGCACCGGCACGCACGGAAGGTGGTCGAGCATGAGCCACGCGCCGAAACCGCCAACCCACACCCACGGTCATGGGCATGGGCATGGGCGCGGTGGCAGGTGGGGTGCCGCGGTGCGGGAGGTGTTCGCTCCGCACAGCCACGACGCGGCGGACAGTGTCGACGACGCGCTCGAGTCCAGCGAAATCGGTATCCGGGCAGTCAAGATCAGCCTGGTCGCGCTGGGTATCACCGCGGTCGCGCAGTTGGCTGTCGTCGCCGTCTCCGGGTCGGTCGCGCTGTTCGCGGACACGGTGCACAACTTCTCCGACGCGTTGACGGCGATTCCGCTGTGGATCGCGTTCGCGCTCGGCCGCCGGGCCGCCACCCGTCGCTACACCTACGGGTTCGGGCGGGCCGAGGATCTGGCCGGGCTGTTCGTGGTCGCGATGATCACCCTGTCCGCGGTGGTCGCCGGGGTCGAGGCGGTGCGTCGGCTGATCAACCCCGTCCCGATCCAGCAACTCGGATGGGTCGCCCTGGCCGGGCTCGTCGGATTCGTCGGCAACGAACTCGTCGCGCTCTACCGCATTCGCGTCGGCCGCCGGATCGGCTCCGCCGCTCTGGTCGCCGACGGGCTGCATGCTCGCACCGACGGTTTCACCTCCCTGGCCGTGTTGCTCGGCGCCGGTGGCGTGGCCCTCGGGTTCCCGCTGGTCGACCCGATCGTCGGACTGGTCATCACCGTCGCGATCCTCGTGGTCCTGCGCACCGCGGGGCGGGATGTGTTCCGGCGGTTGATGGACGGGGTCGATCCCGAACTCGTCGATGCCGCCGAAAGATCGTTGTCCGAAGAGCCCGGCGTGCGCAGTGTGCGCAGTGTGCGGATGCGGTGGATCGGGCACCGGTTGCATGCCGACGTCGAACTCGACACCGATGCCGACACGAGCCTGGCCGCCGCGCATCGGTTGGCGCACGAGGCCGAACACACCCTCACCCATGCGGTGCCGAAACTGTCCACCGCGCTCGTCCACGCCTATCCGGCGCACAACCCCGTCGCCGCCGGCAAGTCCTCACCGCATCGGCGGTGACGGACCACCCAGGAAACAACCAGACGGGACTCGGTCGGAGACTGCTGGGGCGATGAGGTGCTCGACATCGGCGGCATCGGCTGTCTTCCCGCCGAGCGTCGACAGGGTTTGCATCCGACCCGCGCACCGTCGCCCTCGGCGGACTCGAATCGATGGTGTCCCCTCCGCGGTGGTTCGATCGGCTCGCCGCCGCTCGCGCGCCGGCCGCGTGCACATTCGTCCCCTCGGTTCGGCCGCCCGCGGCAACGATTTCCGGCTCGGATGTCACATTCGATTCGTGGCCGGTGTCTCCATGCCGAGAGCAAGTAACCGAAGGAGGAATCATGACCAGCAGCACCAGGATCCCGAAGGCGGAGCTGACCGGCATCTACGGCGCGCTCGTCAAGCGGATGTCCCGAAGGATGCTCGGCGACGTGCCCGAGGGGGTGGGGGTGATGTGGCACAACCGGAAGGTGCTGAACTTCGGCTTCGGGGTCGGTCGCAGGATTCAGAAGTGGGACCGGTGTGACGAGAACCTGAAGTCGTTCGCCCACATGGCGGTGGCCAGCCTGGTCGGATGCAGCTTCTGCCTGGACCTCGGCTACTTCCATGCCCACAACAAGGGGCTGGACGTGACGAAGGCGCGTGAGGTGCCACGGTGGCGCGAGTCGGATGTCTTCACGCCGCTGGAGCGCGACGTCATGGAGTACGCCGAGGCGATGACGCAGACCCCGCCGACGGTCACCGACGAATTGTCGGCCCGGCTGCTGGAGGCGCTCGGCCCGGCCGCGATGGTGGAGCTGACCGCGTACATCGCGCTGACGAATTTCATGACCCGCTCCAACACCGCATTCGGCATCGAGTCGCAGGGGTTTTCCGCGTCCTGCAACCTCGAGCCGCTCGCCGTAGCGTCGAAGGCATGACCGACGACCCGTTCGTCGCCCACCGCAACCTGCTCTTCACCGTCGCCTACGAGATGCTCGGCTCTGCTGCCGACGCCGAGGACGTCGTCCAGGAGACGTGGCTGCGGTGGGCCGACGTGGACCGGACGGAGGTGCGGGACGCACGGGCCTATCTGGTGCGGATCGTCACTCGGCTGGCGCTCAACCGGCTGCGGGCATTGGCGCGGCAACGCGAGGAGTACGTCGGGGAATGGCTGCCCGAGCCGCTGCTCACCACTCCCGATGTGGCCGAGGACGCCGAGCTCGCCGAGAGCGTCTCGATCGCGATGCTCACCGTGCTGGAGACCCTCGGTCCGGTCGAGCGGGCAGTGTTCGTACTGCGTGAGGTGTTCGATACGCCGTACGACGAGATCGCCGAGGTGGTGGGCAAGACCCCGGCCGCGGTCCGGCAGATCGCACACCGTGCCCGCCGGCATGTCACGGCGCGGCGGCCGCGGATGCGGGTGGACCCGGCCGAGCAGCTGGCAGTCGTCGAGACGTTCATGACCGCCCTCTCCACGGGCGACATCCAGCGTCTGATGGAGGTCCTCGCCCCGGACGTGGTGGCGATCGCCGACGGCGGCGGGGTGGTACCGGCTGCCCGGAAACCGATCGTCGGAGCGGAGAAACTGGCGGTGTTGCTGGTCCGCTTGGCCAGGACCCCGGCCTTCGTGGCGGCCGGTACCTGGCTCAACGGGATGCCGGGAGCACGCTTCGAGGTCGAAGGCGCAACCGCTGCGGTGAGTCTGGTGGTCGAGGACGGCCGGATCACCCGCCTCTACGCGATCAACAACCCACACAAACTGGGGCGGCTGGGAACCTTGGCGGAACTGCGGCGGTGACCGTCGTCCGCGGACGGTCGGCCGGTGTCTTGCGTGCGAGAAGGCGACAGGGATTCGGCACTGTGACGGTTGGGGCCGAAGCGGTTCCGGCGGTGTGCGCTCCGGTTGGGTCGTTAGTATCGCTGGATGGCTGGATCTTCACAGAAGCCTGGAGTGCTGACGCCGCAGGACGAAGACTTTCCCCGCTGGTATCAAGATGTTCTGAACAAGGCGGAGCTGGCTGACAACGGGCCTGTGCGCGGGACGATGGTGATCCGACCGTATGCGTATGCGTTGTGGGAACACATGCAGGCAGCGGTGGACACCCGGATCAAAGCTGCCGGTGCCGAGAACGTCTATCTGCCGTTGCTCATTCCGCAGTCCTATCTCGAGCGGGAAGCCGAACATGTCGAGGGATTCAGCCCGGAGCTGGCGGTGGTCACTCACGCCGGCGGTAAGGACCTCGCCGAGCCGGCTGTGGTGCGCCCGACGAGCGAGACAGTGTTCGGTGAAATGATGGCCAAATGGGTTCGTTCACACCGTGATTTGCCAATGCGGTTGAATCAGTGGGCCAATGTGGTGCGTTGGGAGATGCGGCCTCGGATCTTTCTGCGTACGAGCGAGTTCCTGTGGCAGGAAGGCCATACGGCTCATGCCACCAGCGACGAGGCAAGCGCCTTCGCCCGCCGGATTCATCTCGACGTCTATCGGGACTTCCTCCAGAACATGCTCGCGATCCCCGTTCTGGTCGGGGTGAAAACCGAGCGGGAGAAGTTCGCCGGCGCAGTGACGACAATGACGTGCGAGGCGATGATGGGTGACGGCAAGGCGCTGCAGATGGCGACCAGCCACGAGCTCGGTCAGAACTTCGCCCGAGCCTTCGACATCGGCTACACCGACTCCGCCGGGCAGCGCCGAACATGCTGGACCACCTCATGGGGATCGAGCACTCGGATGATCGGCGGTCTGATCATGGCGCACGGCGATGACCGAGGGCTTCGCCTCCCCCCGCGGATCGCGCCGTTGCAGGTAGTGGTGGTCGCGGTCAAAGGCGACGACCCCACCGTTACCGCCGCATCGGCTCTCGCCGACGCCCTCGCCGCTGCCGGCGTGCGAGCGCGGCTGGATGCTCGCACCGACCAAGGGTTCGGGCGCCGGACAACCGAATGGGAGCTCAAGGGTGTGCCGGTGCGCATCGAGGTCGGCCCTCGCGACCTCGAACGCGGCGAGTACACCCTGATCAGACGTGACACACGACAGAAGTTCACGGTCGCCGGTGATCATGCGGTCTCCACCATCCGCGAGCTCCTCGACGTGATCCATACCGAGATGTTCGCCGCCGCGCGCGACCGGCTCCGTCGGCGCACGGCCGAGGCCTCCACGTTGGCCGAGGCGGTCGATGCCGGTGCCACCGGATTTGCTCGTATTCCCTGGACGGTCCTCGGCGAACACGGGGAACGCCAGCTCCACGCGCATGCCGTGACCGTCCGGTGCCTGCACACCACTGACGGCGAACTCCCAGGCCCGGACACGCCGGCCGAAGATCTCGTAGCCCTCGTCGGCCGCAGCTACTGACCGGCCGGTGAACAGCCGGAAAGTCTGACGCAGGAGCCCGGCGATCCATCGAACATATGTACGATATGCGCGGGCGGTCGACACGAAGGCGGTGACGGATGGGCTGGGGGAGTGGTCCGCCGACCTGGTCGGAGCTCGAACGCGTGTTGTCGGGCCGGCCTCGGCGCGATGTGGAGTTCCCCGGTGACGGCAGCGACAGCCCCGCCTGGTCGCGCACCCGGAGAGAGTACGAACCCCGCGTCCGGCCGCCCGAGGGGCCTACCGTGCCCTACGCCGAACTGCACGCCCACTCGGCGTTCAGCTTCCTCGACGGCGCCTCCGGCCCCGAGGAGCTCGTGGAGGAGGCGGTGCGTCTCGGCCTCGAAGCCGTTGCGCTCACCGATCACGACGGCCTCTACGGCGTCGTGCGCTTCGCCGAGGCCGCCCGCGAGCTGGGGATGCGGACCGTGTTCGGTGCCGAACTCTCCCTCGATGCCGGATCGGCGGACGAGACGCACCTGCTGGTTCTCGCGCGGGGGCAGGAGGGGTATCGGCGGTTGTCCCGCGAGATTGCCGCCGCGCACCTGGCGGGCGGGGAGAAGGGCAGGCCCCGCTACGACTACGACGCGCTCACCGGCGCCGCCGGCGGGCACTGGCAGATTCTCACCGGCTGCCGCCGCGGACACGTCCGCCGGGCCCTCGCGGTCGGGGGGCCCGCGGCGGCCGGGACGGCACTGCGCGATCTCGTCGAGCGCTTCGGCGCCGATCGTGTCACGGTCGAGCTCACCCACCACGGCCTCCCCGAGGACGGCGAGCGCAACGCGCTGCTCGCGGAACTTGCCGAAAATCAAGGTCTTTCGTGTATCGCCAGCACGGCGGCCCACTACGCCACGCCGCACCGCCGGCGTCTGGCGACGGCACTGGCCGCCATCCGCGACCGGCAGAGTCTCGACGAGGCCGCGGGGCGGCTCCTCCCGACCGGTGGCGCCCACCTTCGTTCCGGCGCCGAGATGGCACGACTGTTCGCCGCCCACCCCGGCGCCGTCCGTCGTGCCGCCGAACTCGCCCGCGACTGCGCGTTCGACCTGCGGCTCATCGCCCCGAATCTGCCCCCGTTCGACGTGCCCGAGGGGCACACCGAACTCGGCCGGCTGCGCGAACTCGCCCTGAGCGGGGCGCGGCACCGCTACGGCGCCCCCGAGGACAACCCGGCGGCCTACCGGCAGATCGAGCACGAACTCGACGTCATCGGCCGGCTGAACTTCCCCGGCTACTTCCTCGTGGTGCACGAGATCGTCACCTTCTGCAAGGACAACGACATCCTCTGCCAGGGGCGAGGTTCGGCCGCCAACTCCGCCGTCTGCTACGCCATCGGCATCACCAACGTCGATCCGGTCCGCAACGAGCTGCTCTTCGAACGATTTCTCTCCCCGGAGCGCGACGGCCCCCCCGACATCGACATCGACATCGAATCCGACCGCCGCGAGGAGGCCATCCAGCACGTCTACGCCAGGTACGGGCGCACGCACGCCGCCCAGGTCGCCAACGTCGTCACCTACCGCGGCAAGTCCGCCGTCCGCGACATGGCACGAGCCCTCGGCTATGCGCAGGGCCAGCAGGACGCCTGGAGCCGGCAGGTCACCCGATGGCACGGCGTGGAACAGGAGATCGACACCGACATCCCCCCGCCCGTCCTCGAACTCGCCGCCCAGGTCGAGGGCCTGCCGCGCCATCTCGGCATCCACTCCGGCGGGATGGTGATCTGCGACCGTCCCGTCGCCGACGTGTGCCCCGTCGAATGGGCCCGCATGGCGGGCCGCACCGTGCTGCAGTGGGACAAGGACGACTGCGCGGCCGCGGGACTGGTCAAGTTCGACCTGCTCGGACTGGGCATGCTCTCCGCGCTGCACTACATGATCGACCTCGTCGCCGAGCACGAGGGGATCACGGTGGATCTCGCTCGTCTCGACCTCGCCGAGGAGGGGGTGTACGAGATGCTGCGCCGCGCCGACGCCGTCGGGGTGTTCCAGGTCGAGTCCCGCGCGCAGATGGCCACCCTTCCGCGCCTGAAGCCGCGCGTCTTCTACGACCTGGTGGTCGAGGTGGCGCTCATCCGGCCCGGTCCCATCCAGGGCGGGTCCGTGCACCCGTACATCCGGCGCCGCAACGGGCTCGAGCCCGTCACCTACGACCACCCCTGCCTCGAGAAGGCCCTGAAACGCACCCTCGGGGTCCCGCTGTTCCAGGAACAGCTGATGCAGATGGCTGTCGACGCCGCCGGGTTCACGGCCGCCGAGGCCGACCGGTTACGGCGCGCAATGGGGGCCAAGCGTTCCACCGCGAAGATGGAACGGCTGCGCGGCCGGCTCTACGACGGCATGCGCGAGCGGCACGGCATCACCGGCGACGTTGCCGACCGCATCTACGAGAAGCTCTATGCCTTCGCGAATTTCGGTTTCCCCGAAAGTCATTCGCAGAGCTTCGCGGCCCTGGTGTTCTATTCCGCATGGTTCAAGCTGCATCATCCGGCGGCGTTCTGTGCAGGCCTGCTGCGCGCGCAGCCGATGGGGTTCTATTCGCCGCAGTCCCTCGTCGCCGACGCCCGCCGTCACGGTGTCGTAGTCCACGGGCCCGACGTGAACGTGGGCCTCGCCCATGCCACCACCGAGAACCGGGGCCGGGAGGTGCGTCTCGGCCTCGGCGCGGTCCGCCACCTCGGTGATGCGCTCGCCGAACGGATCGTCGCCGAGCGCACGGCACACGGCCCGTACACGTCGTTCCCGGACCTGTCCCGGCGCGTCGAGCTGAGCACCGCCCAGGCCGAGGCCCTCGCCACGGCGGGCGCCCTCGGGTGCTTCGGCATCACCCGCCGGGAGGCGCTGTGGTCGGCGAGCGCCGCAGCGGCGCAGCGGCCCGACCGGTTGCCCGGCGTCGGCGCTTCGACGCAGGCCCCCGCACTGCCCGGCATGAGCGATGTCGAACTGGCCGCCGCGGACGTGTGGGCGACGGGTGTTTCCCCGGACAGCTACCCCACCCAGTTCCTGCGGCCGCAGCTCGACGCGCTCGGCGTCGTGCCGGCGGCGCGGCTGCTGCAGGTCCCCGACGGGGCCCGGGTGCTCGTGGGCGGCGCGGTCACGCACCGGCAGCGCCCCGCGACCGCCGAGGGCGTGACGTTCCTCAATCTCGAGGACGAGACCGGGATGGTGAACGTGGTGTGCTCCGTCGGCCTGTGGGCGCGGTACCGCACGCTCGCACACACCGCACCGGCGCTGCTCGTGCGCGGACGGGTGCAGAACGCGGAGGGAGCGGTGACGGTGGTGGCGGACCGGCTGCAGCGCATGGATCTGCGCATCGTCGGAAAGTCCCGCGACTTCCGTTAGCATCCTGCGACATGCGACGCCCCCTGGTGATCCTGCTCGCCCTGCTCGCGTTGTTCCTGACCGGATGCGCGGGAGGCGGCGAAGGGCCGGGTGACGGGGGTTCCGGCGACGGGGCGCCACCGCAGCCCTCCCTGTCCGACGGCACCCGCGAATCCGCGCCCGCGGACGCGCAGGCCACCGCGCGCAAGGAGATCGTCACCGGGCACCTGGCTCTGCGCGCCGACGATCCGATTGCGGCCGGACGACAGGTGGTGACGCTCGTCGAGGCCGCGGGCGGACGGGTGGATTCGGTCACCGAGCGGCCGGGCGCCGGCAGCATGCTGACCGTCCGGGTGCCGACGGACCGGCTCACCGGAACGATCGAGGACATCCGCGGCCTCGGCGAGGTGACCAGCCTGACCACCACCCGCGAGGACGTCACGCTCCAGTACACCGACCTCGAGGCGCGGATCGCGGCCCTGCAGTCGTCGGTGGACCGGCTGCGCGCGCTGATGGCCTCGGCCGCGAGCACCGCCGACCTCATCGAGGCCGAGAACGCGCTGGCGCAGCGCCAGAGCGAACTCGACGGTCTCGTCGCCCAGCAGCGCTACCTCGCCGACCAGATCGAGCTGTCCACCCTGACCGTGGACATCTCGGCGGAGCGCCGTGCGGACCGGGACAGTTTCTGGGACGGAGTCCTCGCCGGATGGGACGCGCTGCGCTCGGCGCTGGCCGGGTCGGTGGTCGCTCTGGGGGTGGCGTTACCGTGGGTGGGGTTTCTCGCCGTGTGCGCAGCCGTCGTCTATGTGGTCGTCCGGCTCGTCGCACGGCGCGGCAAACCGGAACCAGCCCCGAACCCGGAGAGGAACGACCAGGATGCGTGAGGTCGGCCTGGCCGCACTGGACACCGCGCTCGCCGCCGGTGCCCCCGTCATCGACGTCCGTGAGCGCGACGAGTACCTGCAGGTGCGGGTGCCCGGCGTGACGCTCATCCCGCTCAGCGAGTTCGTCGCCCGCGCCGACGAGATCCCGGACGCCGACACCGTCTACGTGATCTGTGCGGTCGGTGGCCGCAGTTCGCAGGCCGCCAGCTATCTCGCCGGACGCGGCATCAACGCCGTGTCGGTGGCCGGCGGCACCGTGGCGTGGCAGCAGTCCGGCCGCGACATCGAAGCCGGGGTCTGACCGGGCCGTCGCCCGGAGGCGGTCACCCGGTCCCGCGCCGAGCAGCGGGGGAGGGGCGGCGCCGCAGGATCGAGCGCGCGCAGCGCACCACGGTCGGACGGTCGTAGGACACGACGTAGTCGAACTCACGGTCCCCGGCGGGATGCCGATCGTGGGTGCCCACCGCGGAGAGCACCCCCGCGAAGTGGGCCCCGAGGACCACGACGTTCCACTCCTCGGCCAGCGGATCCGCCGGGTCGAGGGGCGTGTGGACGACGCCGGACTCCACACCGGCCCTCATCCCCACTGCGTAGGCGCCGGCGTGGGCGACGCCCCCGGCCATGCCCGACCAGCGGGACCGGGTGGGGGCGCAGAAGTGGTCGACGTGCCGGAACGTGCCGAGCACCAGGGTGTCCGGACCGGCGGTGGCGGCGTGAGCTTCCAGAGCGGCGGTCATCCGGGCCAGCAGATGCTCGGTGCTGCGCACCGGGACGCGGCCGGATGCCACGGTGGCGTAGGGACTCGGCGTCTCCACGTCGGGCGTGCTCCACGTCGGGCTCGGCGGGAAACACTCGGCGGGCTCGGCTCGCAGTGCGGGCGGATACAGCCGGCCGAGGCCGTGGGTGGCCCCGAGTTCGAGTGCCCGCCGCCGGTGCCGGGGTGAGTCGACCCCGTCGGCGACCAGGACGGCGCCCGTACGTTCGACGTGTGCGGCCACGGCATGGAGGGTGGGCGCGACGTCGCTGTCCGCCCGCCGGGTCAGCATTCCGGACGCGAGGATCACGATCTCCGGCTCGAGCAGCGCCAGCAGCGCCGAGGACCGAGGATCGGCCCCCACCTCGTCGACCGCCACGAGATGGCCGGCTCGGCGGGATTCGGCGGCCGTGCGCACGGCGTGGCCGAGATCGGCGCGCGCGCCGGAGTCCGGTCCGAGGTGGACGGGGACGAGTGCGGAGGCGCCGGCGGCCGGAACCGCGCGGTGGGGCGGCCGGCGGCGGAGGGACGGGCAGGGGGCGCGTACCAGGGATGCGGCGAGCAGTCCGTCGTCGAGGCGCCGGATCGGTACTTCGACGGCATCGAGCGTCTCCACCTCGTCGCCGTCAGATCGCGGCGGCGACGACCGCCACCACACCTGCCACGATGGCCGTGAGGGCGACGGCCAGCAGCGCGGAGCCGGCCACCGCCACGGCGGCGAGCGCACCCACGACCGTGAAGACGCCGGCGAGGACCATGCCTGCGTGCGGACCGGCGAGCAGCGCCGAGGGGTCCTTCGGGCGGTGGGGGATCCGTGGTGCCGTCATGTCTCATCTCCGAGTCGTTCGCCCGAGAGCCGGTCGGCGAGCGTGTCGCCGCGTGTACCGGATCGGTCCGAGTACCGAGCATCCCCGTCGGCGGTGTCGGACCCGACGCGGGAAGGTCACGGAAGTGTAACGACGTATAACGAATTGATACGAAGTCCGATCTTCCTGCAACACAAGGGAAAACGAAACCGGTGAGGGGAGGGCGGGATGTCTACAGTTATTCGTGTGACTGTGACGACGGGCTCGCCGCCGCCCCCGAAGCGCGCGCCGGCCGCGGGGACCGAGCGGTCGGGTCCGGCAGCGGATGACCGCCTCCGGCCCCTGCTGGCCCGGGTCGCCGGTAAGGACCGTGCCGCCTTCGCTGCGCTCTACGACCTCACCGTCGCGCAGGTGCACGGCATCGTCCTCCGAGTCGTGCGCGGCGACGCGGACGCCGAGGACGTCACCCGCGAGGTGTTCGAGCAGGTGTGGCACACGGCCGACCGCTATGCCCCGCAGGTCGGATCCCCCATGGCGTGGCTGTCGGCGCTCGCCCACCGCTGGGCGGCCGACCGGATCCGCTCACGGGCCGGCGGGCCGCATGCCGGGGGCCCGGCCGAGGCCGAGCCCCTCGGGTGCGGGCACGGTGAGCCGCTGCATCTCGCCTACTACGAGGGAATGACCTGCGAGCAGATCGCCGAACGCCTCGGTCTGCCCGTCGCGACGGTGCGGGCCCGCATCCGGGCCGGAGTGGCCCGGATCCGGGCCACCGACACGGGTGCGCCCGCCGGCTGACGGCCTATCGGGTCAGCGACGGCAGCACCGCGCCGAGGACGTGCGGCATCCAGGGCGCGAACACGTGCGGGGTCTGTTCCACCTCGCGTACGACCTCGGCGAGGGACTGGAACCGCACCTCGGCCACTTCGCTCGGAACGGGACGAGGCGTCGCGGTGACGCGTCCGACGACCACATGGTCGAACTCGTGCTCCATCAGCAACGAGTCCGGATCGTGGGCGGAGTAGACGACCGAGGCCACCTCCTGCAGGTCCGACGGGCGCACGCCCAGTTCGTCCCAGCTGCGCCGGGCCGCGGCGTCGAGCACGCTCTCGCCCGGCAGCGGGTGCCCGCAGCAGCTGTTGGCCCACAGTCCGGCGAAGTGGTACTTGTCCAGGCTTCTGCGCTGCAGCAGCACGTTGTCGTCGGCATCGAGCAGGAATGCCGAGAATGCGCGATGCAGCGGGGCCGGGGGGCGGTGCGCCGCCACCTTCTCGGCCGTCCCGACTTCCCGACCGTCGCGGTCGACCAGCACGACTAGAGTCACGACGTCTCACCTCCCCGTTCCACGTTCCCACAGTTGCGGCGTTTCCCCACGACGAGGCTCCGCACGCGGCGTCGGGGGGCATTCGGAGCGGGCACCGGAGTGGATGGGTTCGCTGTCGGCTCGGCTCAGACCGCGCCCGGGAAGCCGTGCTGACGCCACGCCTCGTACGTGACCACCGCCGCCGCGTTCGACAGGTTCAGCGAGCGCCGGCCCGGCAGCATCGGAATCCGCACCGTGGCGGTGACGTGCGGGTCGGCGAGCACCTCGTCGGACAGTCCGGTCGGTTCCGGCCCGAAGAGGAACACGTCGCCGGCCCGGTACTCGAGCGCGGCGTACGACACGCTCGCGTGCGCGGTGAACGCGAACACCCGCTCCGGCTGCAGCGCAGCCCAGGCGGCCTCGAGGTCCTTGTGCACGGACACCGACGCCAGATCGTGATAATCCAGGCCCGCGCGCCGCAGCTTGGGTTCGGAGAGGTCGAATCCGAGCGGCTCCACCAGATGCAGTTCGCAGCCGGTCCCGGCGACCATGCGGATCGCATTGCCTGTGTTGGGCGGAATACACGGCTCGTGGAACATCACTCGGAACACCGATCCAGCTTGCCAGTCGGTGTCCTCGGGCCGTTCGCCGGCAGCCGCTTCCGGGTCGGACCGTCGCGCGCGGCCGTCTCATCGAGTCGCGGGGGCAGCCTGCCGGCCCGGGGCGGGACCGGCTGTGGTGAGGCTGTCTCCGCCCCGGCTGGACGACCTGAGACAATGGCGGTCGTGACTGCGACGATCCTGGACGGCAAAGCGACCCGCGACGAGATTTTCGAGGACCTGAAGGCCCGCGTGGCCGCGCTGAAGGCGAAGGGCATCACCCCCGGCCTCGGCACCGTTCTCGTCGGCGACGACCCGGGGTCCGCGGCATATGTGCGCGGCAAGCACAACGACTGCACCAAGGTCGGCATCAACTCCATCCGCCGCGACCTGCCCGCCGACACGACGCAGGAGCAGCTCGAGGCGGTCATCGACGAGCTGAACGCCGACCCCGCCTGCACCGGGTACATCGTGCAGCTGCCGCTCCCGAAGCACCTCGACGAGAACGCCGCGCTCGAGCGGATCGACCCCGAGAAGGACGCCGACGGGCTGCACCCGATCAACCTCGGGCGCCTCGTTCTCGGCAAGGAGGCGGCGCTGCCGTGCACCCCGCGCGGCATCGTGCACCTGCTGCGCCGCTACGAGGTCCCGATCGCGGGCGCCCACGTGGCCGTCGTGGGCCGCGGCGTCACCGTCGGCCGGCCGATCGGGCTGCTGCTCACCCGGCGCAGCGAGAACGCCACCGTCACCCTCTGCCACACCGGCACGAAGGATCTCGCCGCGGAGGTGCGGCGCGCGGACATCGTCGTCGCCGCTGCCGGTGTGCCGGGACTGATCACCGCCGACATGGTCAAGCCGGGCGCGGCGGTCCTGGACGTGGGGGTGAGCCGGACGCCGGAGGGCCTGCGCGGCGACGTCGCCGACGACGTCCGTGAGGTCGCCGGGTTCCTCTCGCCCAATCCCGGAGGTGTCGGCCCCCTGACCCGCGCGTTCCTGCTGGCGAACGTGGTCGAGCGAGCCGAACAGCTCGCCGGCCGCTGAAACCGGTGGTGCAAGTGGCCGGCGCGGAGCGCTGGCTGAGTCTGGCCCGGCGGAATCTGCCGCTGCTCGCGGTGGCGGTCGTCATCGCCGCGGCAGTGATCCTCGTCGTGGCGGATCGGTGGCGCCGCGGGGCGTTCGTCTTCGGTGGTGCCACCCTGCTCGCCGGCCTGCTGCGCCTGTGGATGCCGGAGGACCTGGTCGGCGTGCTCGCCGTGCGCAGCCGGACCTTCGACGTGTCCGCGCTCCTCGTCGTGGGTGGGCTCATCATCGCCCTGGCGGTCTCGATCGATCCTCTCGGCACCGGCTGAGCCGCCGGGCCTCGGCGGCCCGGCGGCACGCGGTTCTCAGCCCCGCGCGAGGGTGACGAGCTCGGTCAGGAGCTTGGCGACGGCGTCGGCCTCGGTGAGGAAGCCGTCGTGACCGTCCCGGGACTCGAGGACGCGCAGCCCGTCGCAGCCGGGCAGCCCGTCGGCGATCTCCTGCTGCAGCCGCAGCGGGTACAGGCGGTCGGAGTCCACGCCGGCGACGATCGTCGGTACCGGGGTGGATCCGAGTGCGGCGGCCACGCCGCCCCGGCCGTGCCCGACGTCGTGCCGGTTCATCGCCTGGGAGAGTGCCACGTAAGTACCGGGATCGAAGCGGGCGACGAGCTTGTCGGCCTGGTGCTCCAGGTAGCTCTGTACCGCGTATCGTCCACCGTTCCAAGGGTTTTCGCTCCCCTGGGGAGAGTTGGCGAAGCGGGTGTCGAGCTCGCCCTCGGTCCGGTACGTCAGGTGCGCGATCCGCCGTGCGATGCCCAGTCCGGCCCGCGGCACCCGGCCGGTTCCGTAGTAGTCCCCGCCCAGCCAGTCCGGGTCGGCGGTGATCGCGGCGATCTGCGTGGTCTGGGTACCGATCTGGTCGGCGGTGGCGCGGGCGCCCACCGCCAGGACCAGGGCCGCCCGCACCCGTTCCGGATATCCGACGATCCACTCGAGCGTCCGCATGCCGCCCATGGACCCTCCGGTCACGGCGGCGAACCTGTCGATGCCGAGCGCGTCGGCGAGGGCCACCTCGGCCGCGACCTGGTCGCGCACCGTGATGCCGGGGAACCGGGAGCCCCACGCCTTGCCGTCCGGGGCGGGCGAACCCGGCCCGGTGGTGCCGCGGCAGCCGCCCAGTACGTTCGTCGCCACGACGCACCACCTGTCGGTGTCGATCGGCGCACCCGGCCCGACCATCCCGGACCACCAGCCCGGCGACGGGTGTTCGGGCCCGGCGGGGCCGGTCACGTGCGAGTCCCCGGTGAGAGCGTGTTCGACGAGGACGACGTTGTCGCGCGTCGGCGACAGCCTGCCCCACCGTTGCACCGCCACCGTCACGTCGGGCAGGGTCGCGCCGCTCTCCAGCGTCAGCGGCCCGATGTCGACCGTGCCCAGACGGCCGTCCTCCGGCGGCAGCTCCACGTGGCGCCGGTCGACGCGCGCCGTCAAGATGCGACCGCCTCGAGGCCGGTGGTGATGTCGGCGAGGATGTCGTCGATGCCTTCGATGCCGACGGCGAGGCGGATCTGGCCGGGGGTGACGCCGGCGGCGAGTTGTTCGGTGGGGGTGAGCTGGGAGTGGGTGGTGGAGGCGGGGTGGATGACCAGCGAGCGGACGTCGCCGATGTTGGCGACGTGGCTGTGCAGGGTCAGCGCGTCGACGAACGTCTTGCCGGCGTCGACGCCGCCGGCAAGTTCGAACACCACGATCGCGCCGGCGCCGCGCGGGGCCAGGGCCCGGGCGCGCTCGTGCCACGGGGAGGACGTCAGGCCGGCGTAGGCGACGGCGGTGACCTCGGGGCGGCGCTCGAGGAACGCGGCGACCTGCTCGGCGTTGGCGACGTGCCGTTCCATGCGCAGGCTCAGGGTTTCCAGGCCCTGGGCGATGAGGAAGGCGTTGAACGGGGAGACCGCGGCGCCGAGGTCGCGCAGCAGTTGCACGCGGGCCTTGAGGGCGTAGGCGGGGGCGCCGAGGTCGGCGTAGACCACGCCGTGGTAGCTGGGGTC